>NZ_JAPSET010000054.1:0-38615 GCF_026847585.1 Phreatobacter sp. AB_2022a | reverse complement strand
GGCGCCCGCCATGTCGGACGACGCGGTGAAGAAGCTGTTCGAGCCCGGCAGCTACGAGGAGATCCCGCATGACAACATGCGCAAGGTCATCGCGCGCCGGCTGGTCGAGGCGAAATCGACCATTCCGCATTTCTATCTGACGCTCGACTGCGAGCTCGACGCCCTGCTCGCCCTGCGCGGCGAGCTCAACAAGTCGGCGCCGGTCAAGGATGGCAAGCCGGCCTTCAAGCTGTCGGTCAACGATCTCGTCATCAAGGCGCTGGCGCTGGCGCTGCGCGCCGTGCCGGACGCCAATGTCTCCTGGACCGACGGGGCCATGCTGAAACACCATCATGCCGATGTCGGCGTGGCCGTGTCGATCCCCGGCGGGTTGATCACGCCGGTGATCCGGCGCGCCGACGAGAAGACGCTGTCGACCATTTCCAACGAGATGAAGGACCTCGCGGCCCGCGCCAAGGTGCGCAAGCTGAAGCCCGAGGAATACCAGGGCGGCACCTCGGCGGTGTCCAATCTCGGCATGTTCGGCATCAAGGACTTCGCCGCGGTGATCAACCCGCCGCACGCGACCATCCTCGCGGTCGGCGCCGGCGAGCAGCGCGTCATCGTGCGCGACGGCGCTCCGGCGGTCGCGACCGTGATGAGCGTGACGCTGTCGACCGATCACCGCGCGGTGGACGGGGCGCTCGGCGCCGAGCTGCTGCAGGCGTTCAAGGGCTATGTCGAGAGCCCCATGAGCATGCTGGTCTGACGCGGCGCATCGAGGCCAGCCGCCGCGCCCGGGCGCGGCAGCGGCCGGCGACATGACAGAACTGCCGCGCGGCGGCGCTTTCCCCACAAGGCCGATCTGGAAGGGCATTCCATGTCTAGCTACGACATCATCGTCATCGGCGGCGGTCCCGGCGGCTATGTCGCCGCCATCCGCGCGGCGCAGCTCGGCTTCAAGACCGCCGTGGTGGAGCGTGAGCATCTCGGCGGCATCTGCCTCAACTGGGGCTGCATCCCGACCAAGGCGCTGCTGCGCTCGGCCGAGGTGTTCCACTACGCCACCCACGCCAAGGACTACGGCCTGACCCTGAACGGGACGATGACCTTCGACCCGGCCGCGGTGGTCAAGCGCTCACGGGGCGTGTCCGGCCAGCTCAATACCGGCGTCGGCTTCCTTCTGAAGAAGAACAAGGTCGACGTCATCTGGGGCGAGGCCAAGATCACCAAGGTCGGCGAAGTGACGGTCTCGGCCCCGACCAAGGCGGCCTTCCAGCCGCAGGCGCCGGTGCCGAAGGGGGTTCTGCCGGCCGGCACCTACGCAGCCAAGAACATCATCGTCGCGACCGGCGCCCGCCCGCGGGTGCTGCCCGGCATCGAGCCGGACGGCAAGCTGATCTGGACCTATTTCGAGGCGATGGTGCCGCAGACCTTCCCGAAGAGCCTGATCGTCATGGGCTCCGGCGCGATCGGCATCGAATTCGCCTCCTTCTACCGCACCATGGGCGCCGAGGTGACCGTGGTTGAGGTCCTGCCGCAGCTGCTCCCCGTCGAGGATGCCGAGATCGCGGCCGTTGCGCGCAAGCGCTTCGAGAAGCAGGGCATCAGAATTCTCACCTCGACCAAGGTGACCAAGGTCGAGAAATCCGCCAATGGCGTGACCGCGACGGTCGAGGACGACAAGGGCGGCAAGCAGACCCTGACCGCCGAGCGGCTCATTTCGGCGGTCGGCGTCGTCGGCAATATCGACAATCTCGGCCTCGAGGCGCTCGGCGTCGCCATCGAGCGTGGCACGATCGTCACCGACGGCCTCGGCCGCACCAATGTGCCCGGCATCTTCGCCATCGGTGATGTCGCCGGCCCGCCGATGCTCGCCCACAAGGCCGAGCATGAGGGCGTCATCTGCGTCGAGACCATCAAGGGCCTGCCGACCCACGCCATGGACAAGGCCAAGATTCCCGGCTGCACATATTGCCATCCGCAGGTCGCCTCCGTCGGCCTGACCGAGGCCAAGGCCAAGGAGGCCGGCTACACGGTGAAGGTCGGCCGCTTCCCGTTCATCGGCAACGGCAAGGCGATCGCCCTCGGCGAGCCGGACGGCCTGGTCAAGACGGTGTTCGACGCCAAGACCGGCAAGCTGCTCGGCGCCCATATGGTCGGCGCGGAGGTGACAGAACTGATCCAGGGCTTCGTCGTCGCCATGAATCTGGAAACGACCGAGGAAGAGCTGATGCACACGGTCTTCCCGCATCCGACGCTCTCGGAAATGATGCATGAGAGCGTGCTCGACGCCTACGGCCGCGCCATCCACGTCTGATCGCCGCCCGGACGGCGTCAGCCGGGCAGGGGCCAGGCGAGCGTGCGCTGCGGCAGCGCGCGCTCGATGGCCCGGCTCGCCCGCAGCACCAGGTCCTCGCGGAAGACGCCAGCCACCAGCTGCAGCCCGATCGGCAGCCCCTCGCGGGTCAATCCGCAGGGCACCGAGGCGGCGGGCTGGCGGCTGAGATTGAACGGCCAGGTGCAGGGCGTCCAGTCGAGCCATTCGGGAAAGGTGGCGGCGGGCGTCTCCCGGCCGGCCTCGAAGGCCGGGATCGGCACGGCGGGGGTCAGCAGCAGGTCGTAGTCCCGATGGAAGGCCTGCATGCGCGTGGCGAGCGCGCGGCAGGCATCCTGCGCGCCCTGCAGCTCGGCCGCCGACAGATGGGCCGCCGAAGCGACGAGATCGCGCAAGCCCGGATCGAGCGGGGCCCGTCCGGCATCGTCGAGATCGCCCACGGCCGCGGCGAGGCCGGCGCGCCAGATGATGCCCATGGCCGGCCGCAGGGCGCTCAGATCGAGCGTCACCTCGCGCACGACAGCGCCTGACCGAGCGAGCGCCGCAGCGCCCGCCGCGACGGCCTCGGCCACGTCGGCATCGACGATCGGAAAGCCGAGGTCCGGCGAGACGGCGACGGTCAGCCCTTCGACGCCGCGTTCGGCTTCGGTTTCGAAATCGATATCCTGATAGGGCACGGCGAAGGGATCGCTGGCATCGGGCCGCGCGATGACGCGCAGCATCAGGTCGCCGTCGGCGACGGTGCGCGTCAGGCCGCCGAAAACCGGCAGGCTGCCGAGCGGTCCGGCATGATGCGGCACGCGGCCGAATGTCGGCTTCAGGCCGTAGACGCCGGTGAAGGCCGCGGGAATGCGGATCGAGCCGCCGCCGTCGCCGCCGGTTGCCAGCGGCGCGACGCCGGTCGCCACGGCGACCGCCGCGCCGCCGCTCGACCCGCCCGGCGTGCGCGCCGGATTCCAGGGATTGCGCGTCACCCCCGTCAGCGGGCTGTCGGTCACGCCCTTCCAGCCGAATTCCGGGGTCGTGGTCTTGCAGAAGAACACGGCGCCCGCTTCGCGCAGGCGGGCGACGCCCGGCGAATCCGCTACGCTCGGGACGGCCGCCAGCCGATGCGAGCCGAAGCGCGTCGGCCAGCCTGCCACATGGCCGCTGTCCTTGACCGCCACCGGCACGCCGTCGAGGGGGCCGAGCGGCGCGCCGCGACGCCAGCGCCGCTCGGACGCCGTCGCCATTTCGCGTCCGACCCGCTCGTCGACGAGACAGAAGGCGTTGAGGGCTGCATCGACCGCGGCAAGGCGCGCGAGCGAAGCATCGAGCACCTCGACCGGCGACAGGGCGCCGGAACGGTAGGCGGCGACGAGCGCGCGCGCCGTCAGGGCATTCAGATCGTCAGCCATGCGAACCCCTCCCTCGAGGCCATGCTCGCCGGGCCCGGGCCGCCCAGCCAGTCCTTTTTGGGCATGGCGGCTAGGAGAACGGCCCAGGGTGCGCGAAGCTGGCCGGCGGGGAGACCGGGGCCGCCTCGAGCCGGGACGAAGCCATGACGAAGACGGGAGCCAGCCTGGAGGAAGCCCGCAGGGCCTATGCCCGTTCCCTGGCGCAGCAGAGCGGGGGTACCGATCCGCGCATCGAGCAGGCCTTTGCAGCCGTGCCGCGCGAAGATTTCCTGCCACCGGGCCCCTGGCGCATCCTGCGCGGCCGCCGTTACGTCAGAACGCCCGACGCCAACCCGGTCCATCTCTATCGCAATGTCCTTGTCGCGCTCGATGCGGCCCGCGGCATCAACAACGGCGAACCCTTGCTCCACGCCGCCTGGATCGCCGCGGTGGCGCCGGCTCCTGGCGAGGCGGTGACCCAGATCGGGGTCGGCATGGGCTATTACACCGCGATCCTTGCCATGCTGGTCGGCGACGGCGGATCGGTGACCGGTTTCGAGGTGGATCCGGAGCTCGCGCGCGCCGCGCAGCGCAATCTGGCGGCCTTCGCCGGCGTGACCGTGATCTCCGGCGATGCGAGCACCGCTTCGCTGCCCCCCTCGGATATCGTCTATGTCAATGCCGGTGTCGCCGCGCCGCCCGCCGCCTGGCTCGCCGCGCTGAAGCCGGCCGGCCGGATGATCTTCCCCTGGCGGCCGGCAGCCGACATCGGCCTCGCCGTGCTGATCGTCAGGCATGCCGCTGGCTTTGCCGCCCGCGCCGTGATGCCTTCGTGGTTCATCCCTTGCGCCGGTGCGTCCGACGCGACCCGGACCCTCGCGCCGCCGGCCTCCTCGCAGGCGGCCTGGCGTATCGCTTCGCTCTGGCTGATACGCGACCGGCCGCCCGATGCGACCGCGGTCGCCGTCTATCCCGATCTCTGGTTCTCGTCGCAGGCGCTCCAATGACAAAGGGCCGCCCCATGGGGCAGCCCTCTGTTGGCACTGATCGCGATCGGCGGCGCCTGCTTCACGCCCATGTCCCCGAAGTAGGTCCGCCTTGCGATGATCAGGCGGATTCACCACCGCCGCGGCGGGACGGCAGCACGACGGCCTTGGTGCCGGTCGGCACGCGGCCGTAGAGGTCGATGATGTCCTGGTTCAGGAAGCGGATGCAGCCCGAGGACACCTGAGTGCCGATCGTCCAGGGCTCGGTGGTGCCGTGCAGGCGATAGAAGGTGTCGCGGTTGCCGCGGTAGAGATAGAGCGCGCGCGGGCCGAGCGGGTTCTCCGGGCCGCCCGGCAGGCCGCCGGCCACCGGGCCGTAACGGTCGGGCTCGCGGCGAATCATGTCCTGGGTCGGCGTCCAGCGCGGCCATTCGGCCTTGCGGCCGATGGTGGCGACGCCGGTCAGGTTGAAGCCCTCTTCCTTGCCGACGCCGACGCCGTAGCGGAGCGCCCGGCCGCCTTCCATGACGAGATAGGCGAAGCGCGCGGACGGATCGACCACGATCGTGCCCGGCTGCTCGCTGGTGCGATAGGCGACTTCCTGGCGCAGGAAGCGCGGGTCGACGTCGCTCAGATCCACCGCCGGGATCGGATAGGGCTCGGTCTCGATCGCCGCATACATCTGCCGGTACATCGGGTCGATGCGCGGACCGGTATCCGCCAGCTCCGGACGCTGCGTCACGCAGCCTGCGAGAACGACCGGTGCGGCCGCCACGAAAAGGCGTCTATTGATCATCATGGGCCTCTGAACTGTGAACACCCCGCCGGTGTTCCTGTCATGCTAGGATGCTGGGCTCGATAACAAACATCCTCGCCGGCCGGTATGACGTTCTCGTTACTTTTCCTGGAGTTCCGGGCGAGTGTGACTTTTGTGCATCGCACCCTGTTACGTTTGGGTGACAGGTTCAGCAGGGGAAGTTGCAGTCTTCGCGCGATGCACGTCAGAGGGCTGCATGCAGATCGTATTCGCTCGCCCGATCGATCTTGACGGTGACCAGTTCACCGACGTTCAGCTTTCGCCTGGTGTGAATATAGACGGCGCCGTCGATGTCGGGAGCGTCGCCCTTCGAGCGCGCCTTGACCACCGTCGGCCCGACCTCGTCGACGATCACCTGCTGGCGTGTGCCGACCTTCTTCTTCAGGCGCCGAGCCGAGATGTCCGCCTGCTTTTTCATGAAGCGATGCCAGCGCTTGTCCATCACCTCGGGCGGGACGTGATCGGGCAGGACATTGGAGGTGGCTCCGGCGACCGGCTCGTATTTGAAGCAGCCGACGCGATCCAGCTGAACCTCGTCGAGCCAGTCGAGCAGGAACGAGAACTCGTCCTCGGTCTCGCCCGGGAAGCCGGTGATGAAGGTCGAACGAATGGTCAGGTCCGGGCAGATCTCGCGCCACCGCTGGATGCGCTCGACGGTCTTTTCCTGGTGAGCCGGCCGCTTCATCCGCCGGAGCACGTCGGGATGGGCGTGCTGGAAGGGGATGTCGATATAGGGAAGGATCCGCCCCTCGGCCATCAGCGGGATGACCTCGTCGACATGGGGGTAGGGGTAGACATATTGCAGCCGGACCCAGACGCCGAGTTCGCCCAGCGCCTGGGCGAGATCGAGGAACTTGGTGCGCCAGGTCCGGTCGCGCCACTGGCTCTCGGCATATTTCACGTCGACGCCATAGGCCGACGTGTCCTGCGAGATGACCATCAGTTCCTTGACACCGGCCGAGACCAGCCGCTCGGCCTCGCGCATGACGTCGGCCAGCGGCCGCGAGACGAGGTCGCCGCGCAGCTTCGGGATGATGCAGAAGGTGCAGCGGTTGTTGCAGCCCTCCGAAATCTTCAGATAGGCGTAGTGCCGGGGCGTCAGCTTGATGCCCTGCGGCGGCACCAGGTCGAGGAACGGGTCGTGGCTCGGCGGCGCGGCCTCGTGCACCGCGGCCAGCACGCTCTCATATTGCTGCGGACCGGTGATCGCCAGCACCGAGGGATGGGCGGCGCGGATCTGCTCGGGCTCGGCGCCCATGCAGCCGGTGACGATGACCCGGCCGTTCTCCTTCAGTGCGTCGCCGATCGCGGCGAGGCTCTCGGCCTTGGCCGAGTCCAGGAAGCCGCAGGTATTGACCAGCACCAGGTCGGCGCCCTGGTGCGTGCGCGACAGCTCGTAACCTTCGGCGCGCAAGCGCGTGATGATCCGCTCGGAATCGACCAGCGCCTTCGGGCAGCCGAGCGAAACGAAGGAGATTTTCGGAGCAGCGTTCATGGATCGGTCTCGGGCAAGCAAGGCTGCGCCAATAGGCCAAAGCGCCGGCCCGGACAAGCGAAAGCCGTCGGGGCGGGGGGCGATCGGACCGGCGCGCCGCGCCGCGAAGGCAGCCCGCAAAAAATCGCCGCGAGGGTCTTGCGTCGCGATCCATCTCGCAACATGTGATGTTGCATGACTTACGACAGCAAGCTTTCAGGCGTCCTGCACGTGCTCCTGCACATGCTGGCCATGACCGCCCCGGCGACATCGGAGCAGCTCGCGCAGATCATGGGCAGCCACCCGGTGGTCGTGCGCCGGATCATGGCCGGCCTGCGCGAACAGGGTTTCGTCACCTCGGCCAAGGGCCATGGCGGCGGCTGGCGGATTGCCTGCGATCCGGCGGCCGTGACCCTCGCCGACATCTACCGGGCCGTCGGCGCGCCGCCGCTGCTCGCGCTCGGCCATCGCTCGCAGGCCCCCGGCTGCCTGGTCGAGCGTGCGGTCAACCGCGCGCTCGACGGCGCCTTCCGCGATCTCGAGGCGCTGTTCGAGGCGCGCCTCGGCGCCGTGACGCTCGCCACGCTTTCGGACGATTTCAATCGCGGCCTCGCCGAGCGTGGCCTGACCTTGGAGAGCCAGAACCATGAATCATGATGCGATTGTCGTCGGCGGCAGCTTCGCCGGCCTGTCCGCCGCCATGCCGCTGGCCCGCGCCGGCCGCGACGTCTGCGTCCTCGACAGCGGCCGTCCGCGCAACCGTTTCGCCAGCGCCTCGCACGGCTTCTTCGCCGCCGACGGCATGCCGCCGCTCGGCCTCGTCGCCGCCGCCCGCGAAAAGCTTGGCCGCTATCCGAGCGTCCGCTTCATCGACACCACGGCGGTCGCGGCCGAAGCGACGGCGGGCGGCTTCGCGATAACCCTCGCCGACGGCGACAGGCTCGACGCCAGGCGGCTGGTTCTCGCCTTCGGGCTGACTGACGACCTGCCCGATATTCCCGGCCTTGCCGAACGCTGGGGCCAGAGCGTCATCCATTGTCCCTATTGCCACGGCTTCGAATTCATCGACCGGCCGCTCGGCGTGCTCGCCACCATGCCGATGTCCTCGCACCAGGCGAGCCTCATCCCCGAATGGGGGCCGACCACCTTCTTCCTCAATGGCGGAGCCATGCCGGACGAAGAGACCTGCGGCACGCTCGCCGCGCGCGGCGTCACGATCGAGCCGGCGCCGGTCGTCTCCCTCCACGGCGCCTCGCCGATGCTCGACGGCGTTCGGCTCGCCGACGGCCGCTTCGTCGCGATCGCCGCGCTCTATCTGGCGCCGCGAACCCGGTTCCAGAGTCCGCTCGCCGAGCAGCTCGGCTGCGCCGTCGAGGCCGGCATGTTCGGCCCGGTCATCACCACCGATGCGATGAAGCTGACCAGCGTGCCCGGCGTCTATGCCGCCGGCGACATTGCGCGGCCGATGCACAATGCGACCTTTGCCTCCGCCGACGGCTTCCTGGCGGGCACCGCGCTGCACCAGAACCTGGTGTTCGGCTGAGCTGCCCGAGCCGGCGCGAGCCGGCCGCGCCGCCTGCTGTCAGGCAGCCTGGCGCGGCCGGCCGAGCAGCCCGCGGATATGCCGTGCGAGGGCCTCGGCGGCCGTCGATTGCCGGCCAGCTCCGACCTGCAGGCTGATGGCGAAGGACGGCAGTTCCGGCAGCCCCGTCTCCACCGAAAGGATGTCGAGGTCGACCGGCACGGTGCCGGCGAGCCAGGTGGTGACCGCCATGTCGGCCCGCACCGTCGCAGCGGTCGCATCGATGCTGCCATTCTCGAAGACGGTCCGCCATTCACGGCCGTCTTCGCCGAGCGCGGCCAGCACCGCCGGGCGGAAGGCGCAGGTCGGCGCCACCATGGAAACGGGCAGGGGCGTCTTGCGATAGGCGCTGCCGCCGCGCGCCCCGACCCAGACCAGCCGGTCGACCGCCAGGCATTCGCCGCGCGTCGTACCGACCGCTTCCTCGACCACCGCGAGATCGAGTTCGCCGTCGGCGAGCGCCGCCGCGAGATCCGGCGAGGCACCTGCCACGAGCGAAACGTCGACGCGCGGAAAGGCGTCGACATAGCCTTTGAGAATGGGGGCGAGCAGGGTGCCGACGAGATCGTAGGGCACGCCGAGGCGCACGCGGCCCTCCGGGCCGGCGCCGGTCATCTCTGCCCACATCTCGTCATTGAGCCGCAGCAGGCGGCGCGCCTTGCCGAGCATCTGCTCGCCGGCCGCGGTCAGCCGAAGCTGCCGGTCGCGCACGAACAGCGGCCGGCCGATCGATGCTTCGAGCCGGGCGATCTGCTGGCTGACCGCGCTCTGCGTCAGGTGCACGGCCTTGCCCGCCGCGGTCATGCCGCCATGGTCGGCGACCGCGACGAAGGTTCTCAGAAGCCCGATGTCGAAATGGCGCGCCATGCCGGGAATTAGGGGGCGTAATTCCAGAGATAGTCAACAGTCGTTTCCGTAATGCGCGAGCGCAGGCTAGGGCAGCTTCATCCCGTTCCTGGAGAGGCCATGTCGCCTGACGCCTTGCTATCGCTCGTCGCATTCGCCGCCGCGTCGACCATCTCCCCCGGCGGCGCAACGGCGCTCGCCACCGCCTCCGGCGCACATTTCGGCTTTCGCCGCTCCGTGCCGCTGCTCGCCGGCATAGCCATCGGCCTTGCCTCGCTCGCCGCCGCGGCCGCCGCGGGTCTCGCAGCCGCCGTCCTCGCCGTGCCTGCGCTGGGGCTCGCCATGCGGCTGGCCGGCACGGCCTATCTTCTGTGGCTGGCCTTGCGGTTCGCGACGAGCGGCGCACCGCGCCTCGATGGCGCCCTGGAGCGGCCGCGCAGCCTTGCCGGCGGCGCCTTGCTGATCTGCTACAACCCCAAGGCCTGGGCGATGACGCTCGGTGCCGCGGCGTCCTTCTCCGGCCTCGCCGACAGTCCGCTCGCGCTCGCTGCCATCCTCGGCCTCGTCTTCGGCGCGGCGGCGATGGCCGCGCTCTCGTTCTGGTGCGCGGCAGGCCTCATGCTCGCGCGGCTTCTGACATCCGAGCGACAATGGGCCGTGCTCAATGGGCTGCTCGCCGCCTTGCTCGTTCTGTCGATCGGTCCAATGTGGCTTTAGGGCGCAGTCATTCCACGACGAGATGCCCCATACGAGTACCAGGAACGGCAGCGGCCCGATGATCCGCCCCTACAGCCGCCGCTTGCCTTCGACCCGGCCCTATGGCTCACTTTCTTGTATAGACATAACAAGAGGGGAACACGCCATGGCAGTCTTCATCGTCTCACGGGTCGATATTGCCGAGCCCGAACGGATGACCGAATACATGCGCGCCGCGCCCGCGACGGTCGAGGCCTTCGGCGGCCGGTACGTCGTCCGCACCGGCAATATCCAGGTGATCGAAGGGACCGCGACCTGCGATCGCATGGTCGTGCTGGAGTTCCCGACGCGTGAGCAGGCGCTGGGCTGGTACCATTCCGAGCTCTATCGTCCGCTCAGGGACCTGCGCTGGCAGGTCGCCAAGGCCAGCATCCTGCTGCTGGACCCTTCGGCCGCCACCGCATCGTGAGTTTGGCCGGGCCGGCGGCGGTGACCGCCGCTCCATCACCGTCCCGAAGCGCCGGCACCATGGAAAAACAGGCAGCGGCATGTCACAGCCGCTGCATCGTGTCGTCTCGTCCGTGAGGATCCGATAGGGAGACGAGGATGACAGTCCGGCCGGCCGCGCAGGCCAGGCGCGTCGCACCAATGCTGCCGCCCACACCGGAGCGGCTATCGATTGCGGGTCCGCGCGGCATGGGCTTCGGTGGTCGCGCGCTTCGCTGCGACGGCATCCCACGTGCTTCGCCGAAAGATGGCTTGACCTCAACCATAGTTGAGGTTCTATCCAGCACGTCGGCTCGGTTCGCGAGCCTCCCGCGCCCGCCGCGCGGGGCCGCCTCCGGGAGCCGACATGTCCGCGCCGTCTGAAGTCCGTCCGTTTCCCTCCGCGCACCGTCCGCGCCGGCTCGTGCCGCTGGTGGTGACGGCGGTCGTCCTTGCCGGAGCTTTCTCGGGCGTCTTCGCCTGGCGCAATGCGCGGCTCACCGCCGCGGTCGGCGCCCATGCGCCGCCGCCGGTCGAGGTGGCCGCGCTGGTGGTGAAGCCGGCCGCGCTGCCGCAGACGATCGAGGCGATCGGCTCGCTTGCCGCCATCCGCGAGGTGACGCTTGCGCCGGAAGTCGCCGGCCGCGTCGTCGCCATCCGGTTCGAGGCCGGCGCCGAGGTCGCGGCCGGCGCGCCGCTGGTCGAGCTCTACGATGCTCCCGAACGCGCCGACCGTGCCGCGGCCGTCGCCAGGGCGCAGTTCGCCCGGCTGCAGCTCGACCGGTCGCGGGCGCTCGAACCGCGCGGGGCCGAGTCGCGCCAGATGCTGGACCAGCGGATCGCCGAAGTGGCGCAGGCCGAAGCCGCGGTGCAGCAGATCGACGCCCGCATCGCGCAGCGCACGATCCAGGCGCCTTTCGCCGGCCGGCTGGGCCTGCGCCGCGTCAATCTCGGCCAATATGTCAATGCCGGCCAGCCGGTCGCCACGCTCACCGCGCTCGACCGGCTCCATGTCAATTTCACCGTGCCCCAGCAGGAGCTGGCGCGGCTGACCGTCGGCGGCCGGGTCTTCGTGCGCACCGACGCCTATCCCGGCTTCACCTTCGAGGCGCGGATCAATGCGGTCGAGCCGGTGGTGGGCAGCGACACCCGCAACGTCACCGTCCAGGCGACGCTCGACAATCCCGACGGCATGCTGAGACCCGGCCTCTACGTCACTGCCAATATCGAGCTGCCGCCGCGCCCGGATGCGATCCTGGTGCCCGCCACCGCCGCCGTCACCAGCGCTTCGGGCGACAGCGCCTATCTCATTCGCGACGGCCGGGCCGCCGTGGTGCCGGTCACGATCGGCCGCAGGGTCGGCAACGACGTTCTCATCGAACACGGCCTCGCCCCGGGCGACGTGGTCATCACCATGGGCCAGCTGCGCGTGCAGCCGGGCGCGGCCGTGACCGCGGCCGGCACCGCCATGTCGCAGCGCTGAGCGGAGCGGCGTCATGGTCTTCACCGATCTCTTCATCCGCCGGCCCGTGCTGTCGGCGGTCGTCAGCCTGCTGATCCTGCTGGTCGGCGCCGCCGCGCTGCTGTCGCTGCCGATCCGGCAATATCCGCGGCTCGAAAGCGCGACGATCGTCGTCGACACCACCTTTCCCGGCGCCACCCAGGAGGTGATGCAGGGCTTCGTCACGACGCCCATCGCCCAGGCGATCGCCACCGCCAGCGGCATCGAATATCTGACCTCGACCTCGACCATGGGCAAGAGCCGGATCAAGGCCAAGCTCGTGCTCAACGCCGATGCCGACCGGGCCATGACCGAGATCCTCGCCAAGGTCCAGCAGGTCCGCTACCGGCTGCCCCAGGGCGCCTTCGACCCGGTCATCTCCAAGATCACCGACGGCGCCTCGGCGGTGCAATATCTCGCCTTCAAGAGCGACACGCTCACGGTCCCGCAGATCACCGATTTCGCGACCCGCGTCGTCCAGCCGCTGATCACCTCCATCCCCGGCGTCGCCTCCACCGATCTCTTCGGCTCCCGCCAGCTCGCCATGCGCATCTGGCTCGACCCGGCCAAGCTCGCCGCGCGCGGGCTGACCGCCGGCGACGTCGCGGCGGCGCTCCGGGCCAACAATGTCCAGGCCGCGCCGGGCCAGCTGCGCGGCGGCGGCACGGTGACCAGCATCACCGCGGCGACCGACGTCACCGACATCGACGGCTTCCGCGCCCTGGTCGTCAAGACCGGCTCCGACGGTCTCGTCCGCCTCGGCGATGTCGCAACCCTCGAGATCGGCGGCCAGAACTACGACAGCGGCGGCCGCGACGCCGGCGGCCAGGCGGTGATCATGGGCATCTCGCCGACGCCCGACGGCAACCCGCTCGACATCGTCGCCGCCGTCAAGGCCCTGATGCCCCGCCTGCAGGCTGCCGCGCCGCCGGGCCTCGCCATCAAGAGCTCGTTCGACGTCGCCCATTTCGTCCATGCCTCCATCAACGAGGTGGAGCACACGCTGATCGAAGCGGTGGTGATCGTCGTCCTCGTCATCTTCCTCTTCCTCGGCTCGCTGCGCGCCGTGGTGATTCCGGTCGTCACCATCCCCCTGTCGCTGCTCGGCACCGCGGCGCTGATGCTCGCCTTCGGCTTCTCGCTCAACCTGATGACCCTGCTCGCCATGGTCCTCGCCATCGGCCTGGTGGTCGATGACGCCATCGTGGTGGTCGAGAACATCCACCGCCACATCGAGGAGGGGGCGGGTCCGGTCGATGCGGCACTCGCCGGCGCCCGCGAAATCGTCGGCCCGGTCATCGCCATGACCATCACGCTCGCCGCGGTCTATGCGCCGATCGGCCTGATGGGCGGGCTCACCGGCGGCCTGTTCAAGGAGTTCGCCTTCACGCTGGCCGGCTCGGTGGTGGTCTCCGGCGTGATCGCGCTGACCCTGTCGCCGATGATGAGTTCGAAACTGCTCAGCCGGCAGATCGCGGAAGGCCGGTTCGCCAGGATGGTCGAGCGCCGCTTCGCCGCCTGGTCGGCCGGCTACGGCCGGCTGCTGGCGGCGATGCTCGACCGCCGCCCGGCCGTCCTGCTCGTCGCCTTCGCCATGGTCGCGGCCATCGTCGTCCTGTTCCTCGGCAGCCGGCGCGAGCTCGCCCCGCAGGAGGACCAGGGCTACGTGTTCGTCGCCGCCCGGGCGCCGCAATATGCGAGCGTCGACTACACGACCCGGGCGACGCTCGCCGTCGACCGCTTCTTCCAGACCCTGCCGGAATTCGCCGGCAGCTGGTTCGTCGACGGCACCGACGGGCAGAACAATGCCTTCGGCGGCATCGTGCTGGCCGACTGGGACAAGCGCCGGCGCTCGGCCGACGCCATCCAGGGCCAGCTCTACGGCATGGCGAACGGCATCCACGGCGCCTATGTCACGCCGTTCCAGCCGGCGGCGCTGCCGGCCGGCAGCGACGGCCTGCCGTTCCAGATGGTGCTCCGCTCGCCCGGCGACTTCCAGGGCCTCTACAACGACATGGAGCAGCTCAAGGCCGCGGCCTGGAGAAGTGGCCTGTTCGTCTTCGTCGACAGCAATCTCGCCTTCGACAGCCCGTCGGCGCGGATCGAGATCGACACGGCCAAGGCGGGCGAGATCGGTGTCACCATGCAGGCCGTGGCGGACACGCTGGCCGTGCTGGTCGGCGAGAACTACGTCAACCGCTTCAACTATCACGAGCGGTCCTACGACGTGATCCCGCAGGTGCGCGAGCAGGACCGGCTGACCCCCGACAATCTCGGCCGCTACTATCTGCGCACCCGCTCGGGCGCGATGGTGCCGCTGTCCACGGTGATGCGCGTCGACATGCGCGCCGCCGCCAACCGGCTGCCGCAGTTCAACCAGATGAACGCGGTGACGCTGTCGGCGGTGCTGAAGCCCGGCGTCACCATGGGCCAGGCGGTCGAGTTCATGGCCGCCCAGCCGCTCGCCCCCGGGGTCAGCGTCGACTGGCTCGCCGACTCCCGCCAGTACGTCCAGGAGGGCAATCGGCTGACCGTCACCTTCGGTTTCGCCCTGATCGTCATCTTCCTGGTGCTGGCCGCCCAGTACGAGAGCTTCCGCGATCCGCTGGTGATCCTGGTCACCGTGCCGCTCGCCATCTGCGGCGCGCTGCTGCCGCTCTATCTCGGCTACGCGACGCTCAACATCTACACGCAGATCGGCCTCGTCACCCTGATCGGTCTCATTTCCAAGCACGGCATCCTGATGGTGGCCTTCGCCAACGAGATCCAGCGCAGCGAGGGCCGGGAGCGCCGCGAGGCGATCCTCCAGTCGGCCATGGTGCGCATGCGGCCGATCCTGATGACCACCGCGGCCATGGTCGCCGGCCTCGTGCCGCTGCTCTTCGCCGGCGGCGCGGGCGCGGCGAGCCGCTTCGCCATCGGCATCGTCGTGGTGATGGGCATGCTGGTCGGCACGCTCTTCACCCTGTTCGTCCTGCCGACCTTCTATGTTCTGATGGCCCGAGACCACCGCGAGCCTGGGGAAACCGCCGCCCCGGCCCCCGCGGTGCCCCCGGCAGCGCCGCTCCCGCATCCGGAACCGCATCAGGCCTAGCCTGATGATGCGGGAATTGACGCTGCCACCCGCCGCGCGACAGGATCGCGCGGCGGGGAGGGGACCATGGCGGACGACCTGTCTGACCGGCTGCAGGCCATCGTCGATGCCCTGCCGCTCGTGCCCGGCCTCCGGGTGATCGAGATCGGTTGCGGCCCGGGCGCCATGGCCCGGGCGATCGCGCGCCGGCTCGCGGCGCCCGCCGGCGGCCGGCCCGGCCATGTGCTCGCCATCGACCGCTCGGCCAAGGCGATCGGACAGGCGGGCACGCTGTGCCGCGCCGAGATCGCCGCCGGCCTCCTCGGCCTGCGCCAGGTTGCCGTGGAGGATTTCGTGCTGGCCCCCGGCGAAGCGCCCTACGACCTGGCCGTCGCCGTGCGAGTGGGGGCGCTCGACGGCCGCCATCCGGAAGCCGGCCGTCGGGCGCGCGCCAGGATGGCCGCCGCGCTCGTCCCGGACGGCCGGCTTTTCATCGACGGCGGAACGCCGCTCAGGGAACTCGACCTGCGCGGCTGACCGGACTCCGGTTCACCGACGCATCTCTCGCAGGTGATCAATATCGTTCTGTCTTGCGAGCCCGCCCACGCGATGAAGCTTGGTCAGTATGGGCATTTTCGCAAAATGCCGTCCGCTTGACACGCATACCGCTTTGGCTATACGAAAAACAAATAACCATTGAGCTATGAATTTGCGGCCGGCATCCCTTGGCGGGCGCCGGCGCGTTCGACAGGAGGCCGCATTGAACGTCACGGGATGGATCCGGCAGAGCCATCGCTGGCTCGCCATCGCCTTCACGATCACAGTCATCGCCAATTTCGCTGCAATGGCCTTCGGGACGCCTCCGGCCTGGATCGTCTATGCACCGCTGCCGCCGCTGTTCCTCATGCTGTTCACCGGCCTCGTCATGTTCGCGCAGCCTTACTGGACCAACGCGCCGGCGCCGGGCGAATGAGGCAGGCGGGCCCGTCTGCCGGTCAGCGCTTGCGGGCGACGATGTAGGGGCGCTTGTCGTCGCCCTTCGAGGCATGGTTCTCGCAGGCAAGGATGTCGAAACCGGCGGCCGCGATATGCCGCGTCAGCTCCTCCACCCGGAAGATGCCGGCATAGGGTGCGAGACCGGCCGCGCGCATCACGGGCAGGGCGAGCCGGATGAGCGGATTCATCTCGCCGACGCAAGGGGTCTTGGAGATGAACAGGCCGCCGGCGGGAAGAAGGCCGTTGATGATGCCGAGCGTGCCGGCGAGATCGCGGACGAGGTGCAGGTAGTTGAAGCCGAGAACGGCGTCGTGGCGCTCCGCGCCGGCGCCGAGCGCATCCGCCGTCGCCGCGCGGAAGGTGAGGCCCGGCACGGGGTTTAAGGCCTGTTTCTCGACGGCAATCGCGATCATGCCTGCGGAAATATCCGTTGCGAGATAGCGGTCGACGCCGGCCGCGAGGAGCAGGGCGGTCGTGCCGGTTCCGCAGCCGAGCTCCAGGACCCTGTCGGCCGGTTTCAGCAAGGCGCGGGTCCGGTCCAGCGTGCGGTCGTAGCCGGCCTGATCGGCGATCGCGCCCCTGGCATATTTCCGTGACGTCCGGTCCCAGAAACGGGCATCGCTCGCAGTGCTCATGATGACGTGTTTCCCTCCCGGGACATGCTGAGCGCGGAAGGCCGCGCCTGCGCGGCGGCCCGCCTTGCAACCGTCAGGCGTGATGACGGAAGATTCACCATTTGGAGGTCATGGTCGAGTGTCCGATCGTCGCGCCGGCATGCCACGATCGAGCATGCGTTTGCGTGACATCGACGGTCTCCGAAGAAAGGACTGCCCCATGACGCGCGCAGCCGCGACAGGCCCATCGATCAATGATGCCTTGTTCCTTCTCGCGCGCTCCGCTGCGGGCGACGGCGCCAGCACGCCGTCCGACCTGCCGGGCCAGGCCAGGACGACGCCCGACGCACCGGCGCTCAGCCGCACGCGCCCCGATCGCGTCGACCTCTCCGACCGCGCAAAGGCCGTGCTCGCGCGCCAGAAGGTCGAGCAGGCGACCGCCGACACGCTCGAACGCATGATGCGCGCCATCAAGGATTCAACGGGCCGGGGCAGGGACTCTGCCGTCGCCGCCCCGTCGCAAGCGCCGAGCTTCGATCCGGCGAAGGCCTCCACCGGACGGGGAGACGGGCCGCTCGACTTCATCCGATCCATGGCCGGATCATCCGAATTCGGCGCCGCGGCAGAGGGCCGGACCGACGATCAGGTGCGCGCCCTCGTGCGCGACGGCAGGCTGCCGGCCATGCCCGCGCTCGACGACAGCCAGCGCGCGCAGCTGAGCGAGCGCGAGTTGAATGTCTACGAGATCGTGCGCGGCCTGCAGGGCCTCTACGAGGCCATGCCGAAAAGCCTCGATGACGCGCTCGCGCGGCGCGTCCAGGTCATTCTCGACAGCTATCCCGAAAGCATCGCGCGGATGAAGCAGGGCGTCGCCGACGGCTCGCTCAGGGAAGAGAGCTGGCCAGACATCATAGCCGGCTACGAAGAGCAGCTCGCGGCCGCCCGCGAGGGCCGCATGAGGATCGCCGCCGAAACCGACCCGCGGCTGGTGCAGGGCCGGTCCGACTTCACCATGCGCCGGGACGCGATCGGCTTCAGCGGCAGCGGGCAGAGCACGACGACATCGGATTGGACCGCGCTCCACGCCAAATACGGCGCGAATGTCGAGATCGGTTCGAGCCCCTATACGCCGGGCTGGGTCATCACCTGGTAAGGCGTAGCACTGGCCGCGGGTTCGGCACCACGTCAAGCCCACGGATCGGCTGGACCGGCCCCCACCGCCCCAAAAACCAATTGCAAGACAAGAGCGGTTCGGCCTAACCTGAAACCGGTTGCGTAACGCAATCGGATCCGCGGATGCATCCTGCGAAGGGGAGAGGCGGCATGGCCAGGCTCGTGTTCGGAATGAACCAGTCGCTGGACGGCTACGTCGACCATACGGCGTTCGGGCCGAGCCCGACGCTGTTCCGCCACTTCATCGCGGAGGCCGAAGGTCAGGCGGGCAGCCTCTACGGCCGCCGGATGTATGAGATCATGCGCTACTGGGACGACGATCATCCCGAATGGGATGCGCCGGAACGGGCCTTCACCGCGGCCTGGCGGAAGCAGCCGAAATGGGTCGTCTCGCGTTCGCTGGCGGCGGTCGGCCCCCATGCGACACTCGTCGGCAACGATCTCGAGGGCGCGATCCGCGCGCTGAAGGCCGAGCGCGACGGCGAGATCGAGGTGGCCGGCCCGGACCTGGCGAAAAGCCTGACCAGCCTTGGCCTGATCGACGAATACCGGATCTACCTTCATCCCGTCGTGCTCGGTCGCGGCACGCCCTATTTCGCCGGCCCCCGGCCGCCGCTGCGCCTGGTGACGCATGATCGGATCGGCGAGGATGTGGTGAGGCTCGCCTACGTTCCCGCGTGATGGAGAGCGCTGCCGGGGGCCGGGAAAGCTCGTGGCAAACGCAGTGACGATGGTCGTCGCGCGGTTCATGCGGATGACGGCCGCCTCGCCCGGCCGACCGGCTCTGCCGGCGCGCGGAAGACCTGCACAACGGCGGCCTTCCTCGCATGCGGCGCGAGCGCGGACTTTTTTGGCGGAAATGCCGTCAAGCTGGTGACGCACACGGCTTCGCGAAGCCCCAGGGCTGCGCGGCGGGGATCAGGGCTTTTGCCTGTGCTCCGCCCGAGCCGCACGCCATGCCGACGCAGTTCACTTGGAGTTTACTGCGCTCCCCTAACGTCGCCCGCTCGTCAGGGGCGTCACAGGCAGAAAAGCATAATCGTGCAGACATGAGCTACGAGGGCGTCGTCGGCCTGCTGAATCCCGCAATGTCCGCGATATTTTGCATATCATTGCTTGCATTGTGGCGCCAGCAACGGCATCTCACCTATGTTGCGATCTTCGCGCTTTCCTACGCGATCAGAATTCTGTGCTTCGGCCTTCTCTACTTTGCCTTTGCTCAGAAGGAACCTGTCCTGCGGCAGCTGTCCAACGCGCTCGTCCTGCTGGCCACGATGACATCGTCCGCTGCCCTGTCCAGCCGGCGCGGACAGCGGCCCCGGTACGGTGTCTTGTCCGCCATCGGCGTGACCTCGCTGGCCGGTCTCTATGTCTACCAGTTCGTGCAACCAAGCCTGCAGGCACGCGCCGCCATCATCAATCTGGGGCTCGCTGCCGTCTGCGTTCTGATGTTGCTCGACGTGGCGAAGCGTCCTCGCCGCACCCCGGTCGAGCATCTGCTTTTCGGGCTCGTCGCCATTGCCTGCACCGGGTTCCTCGTTCGGCCGCTGGTTTTCCAGCTCCCCGGTATTGCGGTCGATCAGATCGAAGGCGCCTATTGGCTGATCGTTTCGATCTCCGACGCCCTCATATGCTCGACACTGGCGGTGGCAATTTTCGCGATCATCGCCGTCGACGTGATGGACGGCATCAGGTCGGAGGCGCAGACCGACGTGCTGTCGGGACTGCTCAATCGCCGCGGCTTTGAAATACGGGCGCGCGATGCGCTCGCCCGGCAAACCGCGGGCGCCCGGGCAACGATGATCCTGAGCGACCTCGATCACTTCAAGTCGATCAATGATCGTTTCGGACATACCTGCGGCGACCGGGTCATCCGGGCCTTTTCCGAAATACTGAAGGACAAGGCGCCTCGCGAGGCGATCATCGCCCGGCTGGGCGGGGAGGAGTTCGCCGTGTTGCTGCCGCCCGGGCAGGGCGCCACCGCGCATCATTTGGCCGAGACGGTCCGGGCCTCGTTCAAGACGGCGGCGGCCGACATCGTCTCGGGTGAGTTCAGCCCCACCGCAAGCTTCGGGATCGCGGCCGCGCGCGAGCACGAAGGCCTGCTGGCGTTGATCGATCGGGCCGATCGCGCGCTCTATCAGGCCAAGAGGGAGGGACGCGATCGTGTCCGGCAGGCCGGATAGGCTCGGCCTCCGGCCGAATGCTTCGCACCGGGAAGCATGCCTGCAGGAGCCGGCTTTTGTCGGCGGACCGGATGTCCGCCCCGCGCCGTCCCTGCCACGCCCTCCGCCGGCGCCGCCGTGCTGCATCTGATGCGCGACCCGGGTTCGCGATGCATTACCGCGCCGTGCGAAGGGCGGCGGGCAACGACGCCTCCCTCACGTCTCCCGGTAGCGCAATGCCTCGATCAAGGCAGCCAGCGCCGGCGGATGTTGCCTGCGGCTGGGGTAGTAGAGGTGATACCCCTCGAAGGTCTTGCGCCAAGCGGCCAGCACTTCGACGACCTGGCCGCTCTCGAGGTGTCGGGCGACATAGTCGCGTGGCAGATAGGCCAGCCCGAATCCGGCAAGGCAGGCCTGCCGCACCTCATGGACGCTGGTGAAGACGAGGCGTCCCTGGGTGCTGACATGCAGGTCCTTTCCGCCCCTGCTGAATGTCCACTCGAACAACGCGCCATGGGTCGGCAGGCGCAGGTTGATGCAGGGATGGTCGGCCAGCTCCTTCGGCTCGCTCGGTCTTCTGCGCTCTGCGAAGCATGACGCCGTGGCGACCACGGCCATGGGCACATCGGGTCCGATCCGCATGGCGATCATGTCCTTCGATACCAGCTTGCCCCGGCGCACGCCCGCGTCATGGCGTTCGCGCACGATGTCCGTGCGGCCGTAGTCGGTCGTGAGTTCGACGCTGATTTCGGGAAACTCCCGAAGGAACCGTTCCAACGCCGGCCACAGCACGCTCTGTATGGCGTACTCGTCGGCCGAAATGCGGACGGTCCCGGCGGGACGATCGCGCAGTGCGCCGAGCTGGGAGAACCCCCGGTCGATCTCCTCGAGCGCAGGCAGGACCGATGACAGCAGGCGTTCGCCCGCTTCGGTCGGCGACACGTTGCGCGTGGTGCGGTTGAGCAGGCGGATGCCCACGCGCTCTTCGAGGCTGCGGACGGTCTGACTGAGCGCGGATTGCGATACGCCGAGCCGCGCCGCCGCACGCGTGAAGCTGCCCTCCTGCGACACCATGACGAAGGCGTTGAGATCGCGCAGATTCTCACTGATCATTCATAAGCCCAGCTAATGGCGGCATCCACTTTACCACGGCTAATCTGAAATGAAGGGCGACGCTACCTTGAACTGCAAGGAGGCCCTGCACGGGCGAGCGGCCTCAAGACCGAGAAAAGGAGCGAACCGATGAAAGCCGTGACCTTCAAGCACAAGACCTGGGACGTTGCCGCGAACCTGCACCTCCCGCCGGACTTCGATGAGACGAACAAGTATCCCGCCGTCGTCGTCGCCCACCCGATCAGCAGTTGCAAGGAACAGACGGCGGCGATCTATGCCGGCAGGCTCGCCGGACTGGGCTATCTGGCGCTCGCCTTCGACGCCTCCACGCAAGGAGCGAGCGGGGGCCTTGGCCAATACCTGGAAGACCCGGCGACCCGCGTGGAGGACTTTCGATGCGCCGTCGACTATCTCGTGACGCTCGGTTGCGTCGACGAGAACCGCATCGGCGTGCTGGGCATCTGCGGCGGCGGCGGATACGCCGTCAACGCGGCGATGACGGAGCGCCGCTTCAAGGCGGTGGGCACCATCGTCGGTGCGAACTACGGCCGGCTTGCGCGTGAAGGCGACCTCTCGGCCGATGCCGCGATCAAGGCGATGGAGGGCATCAGCCGACAGCGGACGGCGGAAGCGCGCGGCGCCGGCGCCGCGATCACCACCTACATACCGCGCTCGCAGGCCGAACTGGACGCGGCCGGCATCAAGGACGTCGATGTCGTGGAGGCCGTGGACTACTACACCACGTCGCGCGGCCAGAAGCCGGGGTCGCCGAACAAGCTGAATGTCGTCAGCACCGGCGCGGCATTCAACTGGGACGCCTTCCATCTCGCCGATCGGCTACTGACCCAGCCGTTGCAGGTGATCATCGGCGGCGGCCAGACGGGCTTGTTCGGGTCCTATCGCGACGGATTCGAGCTGTTCGACAAGGCGCGATCCGAGAAGAAGGACATCTTTGTCGTGCCGGGAGCGACGCACTACGATCTCTATGACAAGCCGGATTGCGTCGATCAGGCCATGGCGCGGCTTGCGGTGTTCTACGGCGAAAACCTGTGACGGCAGCAAAGGCTGGTTGCAAGCGGAGTGACCGCTTACAATCATGCCAATGGTAGAGATCGCCGCCGCCAGGCAGCCATATCTCACGAAACGCCGATCGGCTGCGAGAGCTGGTACAGTTCTGCGAAGCCCCGATCGAGATAGTCGCCCAGTCCCAGGGAGGAATCCGCGAACCACGCGGTGAGCGCGCCACCCAGAATTGCAAGTCCTGTTTGGGCCGCCAGATCGGACCGCTGCTTTTCGACACCACGACGCTGCAATGCCTCTGCCACGACCCGGGCGATGGCCACATGCTTTGTCAGTTCGCGTTCCTGCAATGCAGGGGTGGCCGCAATCACACGCTGGCGCGGCTCGGCGTATTGGCGGCTCTTCTCGAACGTCTCCACGGCGGACGAGAAGGCCCAGCGCAGCGCCTGCATCGGGGCAAGGTCTGGCGGGGCCTTGCCGATCGCCTCCGACAGTGCCGCGCCGAGGCGGTCCTGGCCATCGAACAGAACCTCCCGTTTGTCAGGAAAGTGACGGAAGAACGTGCGCTCCGTCACGCCCGCCCGCTCCGCGATCTGGGCAGCGGTGACGTGATCAAAACCGTGCTCGGCAAACAACTCCAGGGCTGCGTGCCGAAGGCGTCGGCGGGCATCTTCTCCGCTGCGTGGCATTCCTTCTCCATATGGGTATTGTCAGTAACTGTCACTACCTCTATATGTCATAGACTGACATTAAGGGGGAGCGCTGTCATGCGTGTTTTCGTCACCGGGGGTACCGGCCTGATCGGATCCGCTGTTGTTGCCGAACTGATCGGTCATGGCCACACGGTCCTCGCGCTCGTGCGTTCCCGCGCTTCTGAGCAGACGATCGAGGCGGCAGGCGTCGAGCCGCTGCGGGGAACGCTCCGCGACCTGGACGTCATCCGCGCTGGCGCCGCCGAGACGGACGGGGTGATCCACCTGGCATTCGCGAATGACTTCAGCAGCCCCGAAGCGCTGGCCGGGGCGATCGCCGAGGAGGCGGCAGCCCTTACGACGATCGGCGAGGCCCTCCTCGATACAGACCGGCCGCTCGTCGTCGTTTCGGGCACGCCTCGTGCGCCCGGCCGCCTCTCCACCGAGGCGGACCCCTTGCAGACCGATGGCCCCGTCGGCGGCCGTGCCCGCACGGTGACAGCGATCCTGAACCTTGCCTTGCGCGGCATTCGAAGCACGGCGGTGCGTCTGCCCCGCACGGTCCACAACAACGGAACGGGCGGATTTGCCGGCCTCCTGACCAACATCGCACGCAGGACGGGTAAGTCTGGCTACCCCGGCGACGGCAAGCAGCGCTGGCCGGCCGTGCACGCACTTGACGCTGCTGTGCTCTTCCGGCTCGCCCTGGAGCAGGCGGAAGCCGGCACCTCTTGGCACGCCGTTGCCGACGAGGGAGACAGGGTTCGTGACATAGCAACGGTTATCGGCCGACGGTTGGGGCTCCCGGTCGAATCCGTTCCTAGCGAGACCTATGGTTCCCTCGGCCCGATCTTCGCCACCGACCAGCCTTCGTCGAGCGCCTATACGCGGCAGATGTTGAACTGGGAGCCGAAGCACCCCGGCCTCCTGGCGGACCTGGAAAACATCCAGCCCTGACCTGGCGCCTTCGCGCCTACATTCCTGAGTTTCAAGGACGGGTCAGCCATTGAAAGCGGCAATTGGCTTTCGGCGCGATATGACGGCTGCATAGCGACAATCCTGCCATCCGGCGTCTGCTGAGCATGGCACGGACGCTCTCGATGTGGATAGCGGCGGGGGACGCCACCGGCGTCGGCACCAGCCCGGCGCTACGCGCCGGCATTTCTTCTGCGGCCACTGCGACGGCGCCATGACCATCCGCACCGGCAAGAGCGGGCGCTGCCGCTATCATGCCTGCTCGATCACGGCGCGGCAGGGCGAGACCGGCTGCGTGGGCAGGGCGACGGCGGGAATCGGCGTTTCCGGTTTTGTGCCGAAGTGGCGGAGAGAGTGAGATTCGAACTCACGGTGGGCTTGCACCCACGGCGGTTTTCAAGACCGCTGCCTTAAACCACTCGGCCATCTCTCCGTGGCGCCTTCCTGCCCGATGACGCGCGCCATGGCAAGCCGCCGGTGCCGGCCCTCTGTCCGGCCGGCGTCGAACTGTCGGCGTGCGGCGGTCGGGCGTCGCCGTGCCATCGCCTCCAGCCGCCGCCGATGCGTGAGGTGAACGGGGCAGGGCCTTCGCTTCGCGCCGGGTCTCGAGGCGCTCGCCGGCCAGCCGGCCGCGCCCGATCTGCGCCGTCCAGCGCCGCGCGTTGACGCAATTGCATCAGCCGGCATGGCCCAGCAGCGCCTTTCGCCCGCCTTGCGCGAGGCCCTTCAATGTCCCGCGTCCCGCCGGGGGACCAGGCGCCCGTGGCGCCGGGACACGGCACTCATCCAAGGAGAACCATCATGGATAAGGATCGGATCGAAGGCGTCGCCAGACAGGTCAAGGGCACCATCAAGGAGGCGGTCGGCAAGGTCACGGGCGATGCCAAGACCGAAGCCGAGGGCAAGGCCGAGAAGGCCGCGGGCAAGGTCCAGAACGCCATCGGCGGCGCCAAGGATGCCGCGCGCGACGCGCTGAAGAAGTAGCGGGCACCCGGGGCAGCGGGCGGCCGCCCTCCGATGCGCCGCTCGCCGCCTGCGGCTCACGGCAGGCCTCCGCCGGGCATTCTTTTTAAAGCGGTCCCTGGCGACTAGTCTGCCTCCACGACGGCGGCTTCCGCGAGGCCCGCCGGCACGCGTGGAGGATGGCGATGAGCGACAAGGGGCCGGAGCAGGCCGTCCTGCGGCATGAGGTGGACCGCCGCCACTTGTACGACATCATCGCCGGGCTGAACGAAGGCATCGTCCTGATCGACCCCGTCGACGGCATCGTCTGGGCCAACGAGCGGGCTCTGGCGCTGCACGACGTCGGCACGCTGGCCGAGCTCGGCACCACGGCCGCAGACTACCGCCGGCGCTTCCGGCTGAAATACCGCAACCATCACGTGCTCACCGCGGATCAGTATCCGATCGACCGCCTGCTGGCCGGCGACACGTTCCGGGAGGTGACCGTGGAGGTGACCCGGGTCTCGGCCAGGACCAAGGATGATTCCTGGCGCAGCATTCACCAGCTCCGCGGCTTTTCGCTCGCCGATCGGACGGGCGCCCCCGAATCCCACGTCCTCGTGATCGAGGACATGACCGAGCGCTACACCGCAGAGGAGCGGTTCGAGCGCACCTTCAGCGCCAATCCGGCCCCGGCGATCATCTGCCGGCTCTCCGACCTGCGCTACGTCAAGGTCAATCACGGCTTCCTGGAAATGACCGGCTATGCCCGCGAGGACCTCATCGGCCGCTCCGCCTATGAGATCGACGTGCTCGGCAATGCCGCGGCGAAAGACGTGGCGATCACCGCCTTGCGCGAAGGGCGCACCATCGCGCAGACGGAGGCGACGCTGCCGCTGCTCGACGGCCTCTCGAAAAGCGTCATCGTCGCCGGCCAGCCGATCGAGGTTGGCGAGGAAGCCTGCATGCTCTTCACCTTCATCGACATGGAGGGGCGCAAGCGCGCCGAGGACGCGCTGCGGCACAGCGAGGAGCGCTTCGCGCTGTCGTTTCGGCTCGCTCCGGTGCCGACCGCGCTGTCGACGCGCAAGGACCTCCGCCTGCTCGATGTCAACGACGCCTTCGTCGCCGCCTTCGGTTTCGCCGAGGCGGACGTGATCGGCAAATCCGGCGCCGACCTGCCGATCTGGATCTCCGGCGCCGCCCGCCGGCAGATCGAAAAGGAGATCGAGAAGAGCGGCCGCTTCCGCAACATGGAGCTGCAGTTCCGGACCAAACACGAGGAGATCCTGGATTGCCTCGTTTCCGCGGACACCGTGATCATCCACGGCGAGGAATGCGTCCTGACGGTGATCCAGGACATCACCGAACGCCGGCGAACCGAAGTCGAACTGATCGCCGCCATCGAGGCAGTGATGCAGGACACCTCCTGGTTCAGCCGCTCGGTCATCGAGAAGCTTGCCAATCTCCGGCAGCCGGGCCGGGCTAACGGGCACCCCACCGAACTGTCCGGCCTGACTGCGCGCGAACTCGAAGTGCTCGGCCTCATGTGCCAGGGCCTGAGCGATGCGGACATCGTCAAGCGGCTGAAGCTCACCCGCAACACGGTGCGCAATCACGTCGCGCGGATCTACAGCAAGGCCGACGTCCATAGCCGTGCCGCCGCCGTCGTCTGGGCGCGCGAGCGCGGCTTCACCGGCGCGACCGGCCGGACGCCGGCGGCACGCCGCAAATAGAGCGCGCGGCGCGATCCTCCGCCGCGTCCCGAACAGCCCCGCGGCACCGCGCGCCCGTGGTCCGGCGCCGCGTGTCCACGTGCGGGCGGCAGGCGCCGAAACGACGGTACGCAGGAGCGTTTCCATCGCGCACCTGGTGCCGCTGCATCACCCTGCAATGATGCAGCTGTTTCTGTTTCCGGCCGTGCCGAAGACCTAATCTTCCCGGACAGGGCGCCTTTGCGGCCCCTTTTTGCGCCTGTCGATCATACGGGAGAAGGACGCAGATGGTTGCAGATGTCGTCACGCCGCGAACCGTCGGGGCGCAGGCGCCCCCTGGCAAGAACCGTCACCCACAGTCGGCGGAAGGGCCGACCGGCCGCAGGTCGTCAGCGCCGTTTCCGATTCCCCGGCTGACGCCGGGATATGCCGACCAGCTTCCCCACCCGCCGTTCGGGCCGCCGGCCGGGCCCGACAAAGACCCCGCCAGCGCGCCGCACAGATCCGATCATCGCATGAAAAGTTCCCTGCAGCTGGTCGCCAGCATGCTGGCGCTGCAGGCTCGGCGGATCGCCGATGCTTCCGCCAGTCGCGTCCTTGACGATGCCCGTCAGCGCCTCCTCGCCATCGCAGCCCTGCACGAGCAGGTCGAAAAGTGCCGTGACGCGGAGCATATCGATCTCGGCCTGTTCCTGCGCGGGCTGAGCGCCGCGCTGGCCGTCAACAAGCCGGACAACGTCAGCAATATCGCCGTCGCCGTCGATCCCGTGCCGATCCAGGCGTCCCCCATGGTCGCGATGAAATTCGGACTGCTGGTCTGCGAGCTCGCGGCCAGCGCGTTCCAGCATGCCTACCCGCCGGCTGGCCGCGGCGAGGTGCGCGTCGGGCTGGAGCGGACGGGGGAGGGCTGCCGGCTGACCGTCCAAGCCGACGGTACCGGGCTCGCCGCGGGCCTCGACAGCGCCGCCGACGGCGGCTTCGGGCGGCTCATGCTGCAATCCGCCCTCGTCCAGCTCGCCGCCACCATGACCACGACGACAGGCGCGGCCTCCGCCCTCGTCATCGACGTGCCGTCGCTCGGCGTGGCGGCCGACACCTGAGGCGAGAGCCCATCCGGCCCCGGCGGCCCGCCCGTCCACCCAACGACCGAAGGCAGGTTCATGAGAATTGCTCAGATCGCCCCGCTCCACGAGGCTGTCCCCCCACGCCTCTACGGCGGGACGGAACGCATCGTCTCCTATCTGACCGAGGGCCTGGTGGCGCGGGGGCACGAGGTCACGCTCTTCGCCTCCGCCGACACGCAGACCACCGCAAGGCTCGTGCCGGTACGCGAGCGGGCGCTGCGTTTCGATCCGCGGCCCTTGAAATCCGGCTATGCCGCGCATCTGTCGATGCTCGACGAGGTGCGCAGGCAGGCCGACGCATTCGACATCCTCCATTTCCATATCGACCTTGTGCATTTCCCGTTTTTCGAAGCCCGCGCCGGCCGGACCGTGACGACGCTTCATGGCCGGCTCGACCTGACCGATCTGGCCGAGGCCTATGCGCGCTGGGCCGAGTATCCACTGGTGTCGATTTCCGACGCGCAGCGCCGGTTCCTCCCCGATGCGAACTGGCTGCGCACCGTCCACCACGGCGTGCCGGCGGACCTTTTCCGGCTCTCGCCCGGCGCCGGCGACTACCTGGCGTTTCTGGGCCGGATCTCCCCCGAGAAGCGGCCGGACAGGGCCATCACGGTCGCCGCGCGGACAGGGATGCCGCTGAAGATCGCCGCCAAGATCGATCCGGCCGATCAGGCCTATTGGGACGAGATCATCGCGCCGTTGATCGCAGCGCATGCGAATGTCGCGTTCATCGGCGAGATCGGCGATGCCGACAAGTCGGCATTTCTCGGCGGCGCTGCCGCCCTGCTGTTCCCGATCGACTGGCCGGAGCCGTTCGGCCTCGTGATGATCGAGGCCCTGGGCTGCGGAACGCCGGTCATCGCCTGGCGAAACGGCTCGGTGGCCGAGATCATCGAAGACGGCGTCACCGGATATGTCGTGAGCAGCGAGGACGAGGCCGTGGCCGCCGTCGCAGAGCTCGGGCGGCTGGACCGCGCGGCGATCCGCCGTGCGTTCGAACAGCGGTTCTCCACCGGGATCATGACCGCGGCCTACGAAGACCTGTTCAAAGGCCTACTGCGCGGCGAGGCCGTCACGCGGGCCGCATAGACCCGGCAATGCCAAATAAAGACGGGGCAGGAACCAATCCGGCTCCGCCGCGCTTACTCTTTCGTCAGAATACAGGAGTGCAACATGGGTCGCGGAATACTGCTCTGGCTTCTTGGCGTGCCAATTCCCGTCATCATTCTGATCCTGCTGTTCTTCAGGTAGGAGGCGACAATGGAACGACCCTTTGCCGCCGGTCAGGTGGTCCCGGCGGAATCGTCACAGTCCGCCGTCAGCTGGGGCGCGATCATCGCGGGCGCGCTCGCCGCGGCGACCATCACCGTCATCCTCATGCTGGTCGGCTCGGGCCTCGGCCTGACCATCGTGTCGCCGTGGCCCGGCCAGGGCGCGGGACTGACCACCTTCGCCGCCTCGACCGCCGTCGGGCTGGTCGTCATCCAGTGGTTGTCCTCCGCCGTCGGCGGCTATCTCGCAGGCCGGCTGCGCACCGAATGGGTCGGCCTGCGGTCGGACGAAGTGTTCTTCCGCGATACCGTCCATGGCTTCATGGCCTGGGCACTGGCAACCCTGCTCATGGTCGGCACGGTCGGGGCGGGTCTGACGACCGTCGCGGGCGGCGGCGCCCGCGCGACGGCAGCCGCCGCGTCGGGCGCGACCTCGGCGGCCGCCGACATGGCCGGCAATTCCGGCGCCGTCGCCTATTACGTCGACAATCTCCTGCGGCCGAACGACCCGTCGAGCCTCGCCGGCCAGCCGGACGGCCGGGCCAAGGCCACCGCCGAGATCACGCGCATTCTCGCGCAGAGCGCGGTTGCGGGATCGCTCGGCACCGATGACAAGGCCTATCTGGCCCGGCTGATCGCTGCCAATACCGGCCTGTCGGAGCAGGAGGCCAATGCCCGCATCGATGCCCTGCTCGTGCGCATCGAGGAGGCGAAGACCAAGGCCCGCGAGGCTGCCGATGCCGCGAGGAAGGCGGGCGCGGCTTTCGCTCTCGCCAGCGCCCTGGCCCTGCTGATCGGCGCCTTCATCGCCGGGGTCGCAGCAGCCGTGGCCGGCCGGCAGCGGGACGAGACGCCCGACCTCGCGACGGCGCGTTATTGAACGCCCCAACGGAGCCTTTCGCCCAGCGGCGGGCTCCGAACCCGGACAATGCCGCGGCCAGCCTGCCGCGGCAGTTTCGAATTGTTCTATTTCATTTGTAAAAACAATAACTTGAACCAATCCCCTTTCGCGCCTATGGCTCTTGCGCGCCCGTGCCGGCCTTCAGCCCCGACGGCGGGCGCCGATCGACGGCCGCCGCCGCCGCGAGCCATCAGGAAAGGCAGATCATGCCGCTCGAACCTCAGGCGCAGGAGCGGACCGACCGCGCCCGCGCCGATTTCCACCAGACCGTCATGGCAGCCTTCTGCCAGGCGCTCCGCAACACCGACCTGCCGCCGATGAAGGTGCTGGAGCTGGCGGCCATGGCCGTCGGCTCGGTCTACCAGGAGGTCGCCGACGCCCATTGCTGCGACAACCCTTGCCCGTGCGGCTGGAAGCCGGATACATCGGCCGACATCGAGGCGTTGCAGGCCGCGCTGGCCGCCCTGGTGCCGGCGCTGCAGCCGAGCAGCCTCATGACCATGCCAACGCTCGGCCGGGCCTGACCCTCGGCCGGCCCCGACTGGAAAGCAGGACAGCCGCCATGGACAGCCCAACGACACGGCCGGACGTGCCCGCAGCTTCACGCCGCAGGCCTGCGGCGGAGACCCTGCTGGCCCTGCTCGAAGCGCGGCGCTCCGTCGGCATGACGACGTTGGCGGCACCGGGCCCCGATGCCGCGGAACTGAAGCGTGCGCTCGCCATCGCCGTGCGGAGCCCCGACCACGGCATGCTGGAGCCCTGGCGCTTCGTCGTGCTCGAAGGCGAGGCGCGGTTTGCCGCCGGCGCCGGCCTTGCCCGTCTCTACGAGGCCGAGAACCAGGCCATGGACCCCGAGAAGCGGGCGAAATTTGCCGGCATCATGTCGCGCGTCTTCACCTATGCGCCGACCGTGGTGATCGTGGTGAGCCGCACCGATGCCGAGGCCCGCATTCCCGCCTGGGAGCAGGAGCTCTCGGCCGGCGCAGTGTGCATGAACCTCCTGCACGCCGTTCACGCCCTCGGTTTCGACGGCACCTGGCTGACCGGCTGGGCCGCCTACAGTCCGGGCGCGCAGGCCCTGCTCGGCCTCGATGCCGGCGAAAGGATCGCCGGCATCGTCCATATCGGCACGGCCAAGGAACCGCCGGGCGAGCGCAAGCGGCCCGATCTTGCCGCCAGGACGACGTGGTGGCAGGCGCCGGGCGATGCCTGAAGCCAGGAGCGCGCGCTGCCCGCCGCGCGCCCGGCGCGGCACCACTGCCGTCCGTGTCCCGCAATCTGTGCGAAAGGGAATAGGGCCGGATTGCGGCAGCGGGCGATTTGTGTTTCGTAGTGGACGTCCTCGGTGCTTCCCTGACGGGAAGTGAAACGGGAATGCGGTGCGCGCCCTCCAGCAGGCGCAATGCCGCGGCTGCCCCCGCAACTGTAAGCGGATAGCGCTCTTCGACACACCACTGGCCACGACCGGCCGGGAAGGGGAAGCGGCGCGTCACCCGCGAGCCAGGAGACCGGCCGAGGATCGCATGCAACCCGTACCGGCGGTGGGCCGGAGGAGCCGATCCATGTCCTTAGTCCTGCCGCGCGTCGCAGCGCCGGCTGTTTCCGCCTTCGTCCTGGCCCTCGCAGCCAGCGTCGCACCGGCCGCATCCCAGGAAGCGCCGGCCGCGCCCACTCTGCTCGACGAGATTGTCGTCACCTCCACGGGCCGGCCGGAGCCGCGCAGCCGCATCACCGGCACGGTCCAGGTGATCGAGGGCGAGCGCATCACGCGGTCCACCGCGCGCTCGGTGACCGATCTTCTGGCCGAGAATGCGGTCGGCTTCTTTTCCGAATGGACGGCGGCGCAGACCGCGCTCAACATCCGCGGCGCCTCGACGGAGGGGCAGGGCCGCGACTTCCGCAGCCAGGTCCTGGTCCTGGTCAACGGCCGCCGCGCCGGCACCGCCAATATCTCCAAGCTGTCGCCGGCCGATGTCGACCGCATCGAGATCGTCCGCGGGCCCGCCTCCGTCATCTATGGCAGCCAGGCGATGGGCGGCGTCATCAACATCATCCTGAAGAACGGCCGCACCGCGACGGGCAACGTCGTGGACGTGCAGGGCGGATCCTGGGGATTGCTGCAGGGCCGGGCGAGCGCCGGCGGCGAAATCCGCGGCACCGACTATTACATCGGCATCGCCGGCGGCCGGCGCGACAGCTACCATTCGGGCGCCGGCGGCGGCCTGATGGCCAATACCCAGTACGAACGCTTCGGCGCGACCGGCACCGTCGGGCGCCAGATCGACGACGTCAACCGGATCGATCTCACCATCCGCACCGACGGCATCTACAATGCCGGCTTCCGCGGCTCGGCCTGGAACACGATCAACCGGGACGAGCGCACCAATTCCTCGCTCGACCTCGTCTATACCGGCAAGGCGACGGAAGCGCTGCGCTGGACGCTGCACGGCTATCTCGTCGGCGACCGCGACATCTTCCGCTGGGCCGCGCCGATCCAGCGCAACGCCACCACCGGCCGGCCGCAGCCGGGCACGCGCATCGACAACAACCGCCGCGCCCTCGACATTATGGGCCTGCGCTTCCAGCCGGTGTTCAACCTCTGGGCCGGCAACGAGCTGCTGCTCGGCTTCGACGCCGAACGCAGCTGGCTGCGCTCCGACCGCTATCTCGAGACGATGGCGCTCGGGCCGCGCACGCCGCAGGTCGCACCGCTCGACTACAACCAGACCGACTCGGTGATGGGCTTCTATGCCGAGAACAGCCAGCGGCTGTTCGACGAGCGGCTCATCCTGCGGGCCGGCATCCGCCACACCCGCGGCAGCACAGCGTTCGACCCGACGCCGAACCTCGCCAACCAGGCAACCGGCAGCCGGCCCTATCACGCCACCACCTATACGGTCGGCGGCACGGTGCGGGCGACCGACCATCTGAGCTTCCGCGCCGGCCTCTCGACCGGCTTCCGCGCGCCGACCGCCACCGAGCTTGCGGGCAACTACACGGTGCTCAGCGGCAGCCAGATCTTCGGCAATCCCAATATCCGGCCGGAAACCAGCCGTCAGATCGAGGTCGGCGCGACGCTCGCCATCAACGGCTGGAGCCTCGATGCCGCGCTGTTCCAGAACGTCATCGCCAACCGCATCGTCACGCGCCTGCGGCCGGGCTCCACGACCACGTCGGACTATGTCAACAATCCCGGCGACGTCACCGTGCGCGGCGTCGAGCTGCAGGCGGCTGTCGACCTCCTCACCGCCTTCCAGGTCCGCGCCAACGGCTGGCACTGGTCGGCCTTCGGCAACGGCGCCTACAATTTCCACATGCGCGATGCGGGCGCGCCGGCCAGCGCCAATACCGACAAGGTCGAGCGCATGTACCAGTACCAGGCGTCCATCGGCACGCGCGTCGGCCAGCGCGCCGGCGTCGCCATTCCCTGGACGTTCTCGGTCATCGGCATCCTGCGCGGGCCGATGTGGTACAATACGGAAGAGAACCTCATCATCCCGCAGGGCGAGCCGAACCGTGAATATATACACCGCAAGCCGCCGTTCTGGGTCTGGAACGCCCGGCTCGAGGGCGAGATCCGTCAGGGCATGACTGCGTACCTTGCCGTCAACAACATCTTCAACGTCAACCAGCACCCGATCTTCCTCGCCCTCGACCGGCAGCCGTTCATCGGCCGGTCCGACCTCGGCAATACCGGTGGCATCGGCAACCTCGGCAATTCCATGCCCGGCCGCGAATTCGTCGTCGGCCTGCAGGCGAGGTTCTGAACCGATGCGGGCGATCGCGGCCTGCCTCGTCCTGGCGTTCGGCGTGAGCGCGGCGCTCGGCGCGGAGCCGCCCGCGATCGTCGACGCGCTCGGCCGGCAGGTCGCTCTGCCGCGCCCGCCCGAGCGCCTCGTCACCATCTTCGCCTCCAACACCGAGCTCGTCGCGGCCGTCGGCCTGGCCGATCGCATCGTCGGTATCGAGAGCTTCACGCGCTTTCCGTCCGAGGTGCTGGACCGGCCCGTCGTTGGTGGCCGTCTCGGCTTCTCGGTCGACCGGGTGGTCCGGCAGAGGCCCGACCTCGTGGTGGTCACGCCCGCGCGCCAGGCCGTGCATCAGCTCGTCGATCCCATGGAACGGCTCGGCATTCCCATTGCCGTGCTCACCCACCGGACGATCCCGGAAGTGCTCTCCAACATCCGCCTGGTCGCCGCGGCCACCGGCATGCCGGCGCGCGGGGAGGCGGTGGCCGCGGGGCTCGAACGGCGGCTCGCCGCCGTCGCCGACCGCATTGCCGGACGGTCGCGGCCGCGCGTCGTGATGATCACCGGGCAGGTCGCCTCGGGCCTGCTGCTGGTCGCCCGGCCGGGCAGCTACACGGCCGATGCGATGGTCGCGGCGGGCGGCGCGCTGGCCTTCGACCGGCCCCAGATGCTGGCCCAGGTCGCGCCGGAGGCCCTGCTGCGCGCCGATCCCGACATCGTGCTGTTCGCCGGCTCCGCGGCCGACATGCACGAGCTTTTCGCCCGACGCGGCTGGGCGAGCCTCAGGGCGCTCGCCGAGAAGCGCGTCTTCGCCGTCCCGCGCGCCGAATTCCTCATCCCCGGGCCGCGCGTGGTCGACGGGGTGGAAAAGCTCGCCACGCTGCTGCATCCGGGTGCCGGGCCATGAGCCGGGTCTGGCCGACGCTCGGCATCCTGCTCGCCGCGGCCATCCTCATCGGGCTTGCGGCCGGCCATGACTGGGCCTCGCCCATGGCGATCCTCAGCGCTCTCGGCGGCGACGGCTCGCTGGACAGCCGGCTGATCCTCGACTGGCGCCTGCCGCGGGTCCTGGCCGCGGCCGCGGTCGGGGCGCTGCTCGGCCTCGGCGGCTGCCTGTTCCAGGGGCTGTTCCGCAATCCCCTGGCCGAACCCTACCTGCTCGGCTCGGCCGGTGGCGCGGCCGTCGGCGCGACCATCGCGCTGCTGGTGCCGCTCGGCGTGCCCCAGGCGCTGTCGCTGCCGTTGCTCGCCTTCGCCGGCGCCTGGGGGGCGACCGTGCTGGTTCTGGCCGTCGCGCGCGTCGCCGGCGTCATCGATGCCGCCGGGCTGCTGCTGGCCGGCGTCGCGATCGCGGCCGTGCTCGGTGCCGTCAGATCATTCCTGATGCTCGCGCTGTCGGACGAGACGGTGAACCTCCAGGTCGTCATGAGCTGGGTGCTCGGCGGCATCCAGACGCCCTCCTGGCAGGGTCTCGTCCTGCTCGTCGCGCTGCTCGCCGGCGCGATTGCGCTTGCGCTGCGGGTCGCCGCGGGCCTCGATCTTCTCGGGCTGGGCGAAGCAATGGCCCATGGCTTCGGCCTGGACATCAGGCGGTTCATCACGCTCTGCGTGCTGGTCGGCGCGGTGGTCGTCGCGATTGCCGTTGCCTATGGCGGGCCCGTCGCCTTCGTGGGCCTGGCCGCGCCGCATATCGCGCGCTGGCTGGTCGGGCCGCGGCATCGGCCGCTGATCCTCGCCTCCAGTCTGGCCGGGGCGATCATCGTCGTCCTCGCCGACGCCATTGCGCGATCGGCGCTGCCCCCCGCGGAAATCCCGCTCGGCCTGGTCACCGCCATTGCCGGCGGGCCGTTCTTCCTCGTCCTCCTCGCCCGGCGGCTGAAGTCATGACCGGCATTGCGGGCAGGGGGCTGAGGCTGATCCGCGGCGGCCGGGCGATCGTCGACGGCATGGATTTCGAGGCCGGCCCGAGCGGCGCGGTCGCCGTGGTCGGGCCGAACGGCGCGGGCAAGTCGACCCTGCTCAAGATCCTTGCCGGGCTCGAGCCCGATCATGCCGGCACGGTGACGATCGGCGGCCGGCCGCTGCCGACGCTGTCCGGGCGCGAACGAGCCGCCGCGCTCGGCTATGTGCCGCAGAACTTCACGCCCCATTGGGAGATCACGCCGCGCATGCTGCTGGACATGGGCGCGGCGCGCGTGCCTGGGAGCGATGCCATGGCCGTCGATCGTGCGCTCGATGCCGGCGAGCTCGCCGAACTTGCCGACCGGCGCTGGTCCGGCCTCTCGGGCGGAGAACGCGCCCGCGCGCTGCTGGCGGCGGTCACGGTCACCGATCCGCCGGTGCTGATCGCCGACGAGCCGGGCGCCAGCCTCGACATCCGCCACCGCATCGACCTCGTCCGCAGTTTCGCCGCGCGCGGCCGGTCGAAGCTCGTCATCGTCGCACTGCACGAGATCGAGCTCGCCACGACCTGGTTCGACCGCATCGTGGTGGTCGACCACGGCCGGATCGCGGCTGACATGCCGACCGCCGAACTGGTCGAGACCGATGTGCTGCGCCAGGTATTTCAGGTCGCCTTCGAGACGGTCACGGTCGACGGCATCAAGGTCGCACGGCCGGCCGCCGGCCGGCATGTCTGACGGCCGGAATGTCCGGCCCGCGGCAGATGGCTCGCCCGTCGCCGATCCAGCGCTCATTGGCGGCCCGGCGAGTCGATGTCCTCCGCCGTCGGCATCACGCGCCGCACCTCGGACAGCCGCCAGCGCACGCGGGGTGGAGGCGCGGAGGATCGCCAGGCGACGGTCGTCCCGACTTGGCGGCACCGCCGCATAGTCACGGCCGCATCAGCCAGGACAGCGGCGGTGATGATGCCGCCGCCGAGCCAGGCTGCCGCTGTGGGCCGCTCCCCGAAGGCCAGCCAGACCCACAGGGGCGCCAGCGGATTTTCCAGGATGCCGATCAGCGCGGCGCGCATCGACGAGACGAGACGGGCGCCGAGCGTCAGGAGCAGCAGACCTAGCCCGAATTGAACGGTGCCGAACAGCGCGAGAAGGATCAGGTCGGTGGACGTGACGGCAGCCGGTTCGCCCAGCGGCCATGCGACGAGCACGCAAAGAAGGGCCGACAGGTATGCAGCCGGCAGCATCGACGCATGCCGGTTGCGGCGAATGATCACCATCATCGCGGCGTACGACAATGTCATGGCGACGGCCAGGATGTGGCCCGCGCCGTGAGTCGGCGCTCCTGACGGATTCAGGACGATCGTCACGCCGGCGAGTGCTGCGACGCTGGCCGCCCATGTCGTCCAGCCCTCGCGTTCGCCGCCGAGAATCAGCCCGAAAAAAGCCGTCAGGAGCGGCGCTGCCGCCTGGATGGTGATTACGTCGGCGACCGGAGCAAGCCGCAGCGCACCGACGAAGCAGACCGTGGCGAAGGTCGACAGACCCATCACCCAGAGGCCTGGCACGCCCATGGCCCGCACCGAGGCGACGGCACCGCGCGCTTCGGAAAGGACCGCGAAAAGGCCGACGAGAAGGCCGCCGAACAGTCCCCGCCAGAAAAGGATGGTCCAGACATCGAGCTCGATCAGACGGGTAAAATAGCCGGCGAGGCTATAGGCGGCGGCCGAGCCGACGATCATCAGCGTGCCGAGCCATGTCTCATTGCTGGAAGACATCGCGCATCCCCACTTGTGCGGCGCCACGTCTACTCGCAAGCTGCTGACACCGTTGGGTCAGGATCATCGAGGGGACCCCGCCGCTGCGCCGCGCCGACCGCCTGTTCGACATCATCCAGACGCTGCGCGGAAGCCGGCGGCCACTGACGGCCGCCGCGCTGGCGGAGAAGCTGGAGGTGGCGCAGCGCACCATCTATCGCGATATCGCGACCCTGCAGGCCCGGCGTATTCCGATCGAAGGCGAGCCGGGTGTCGGCTATGTCCTGCGTAAAGGCTACGACCTGCCGCCGCTGATGTTCTCGGCCGAGGAGGTCGAGGCCATCATGGTTGGCGCCCATCTCGTCCAGCGTATCCGCGACCGCAAGCTGCAGGATGCGGCGATGAGTGTTCTCGACAAATTGCGCGAGACCGTGCCCGGCGAACTGCGCGCGCAGCTCGCTTCGCCGCGTTTCCAGGTTTCCGACGGCACCGCGGTGCGCCCCGAAGGCATCGATCTTCATGACGTGCGCAACGCCGTCAGGTCATGCCGCAAGATCCGTATCACCTACCGGGACGAGCAGGGCGAGGATACGTCCCGGATCATCTGCCCGATCGCCACGATCTACTATGTCGACGTGACCCTGATCGCCGCCTGGTGCGAATTGCGCATCGCTCTCCGCCATTTCAGGGTCGACCGGGTCCTGCAGTCGCAAGTCCTCGAGGACAGCTTTGCCGCGGAAGCCGGCCGGCTGATGGCGGCCTGGCGCGCGACGCAGCCGGCCTGATCCACCACCGGCTCACTCCGCGCGGCGCTCGATCGCGTGGAAGAACGATCCGGACACCCGGCCTCTGACATGGCCGACCGCCCCGAGCGCGGTGCCCTCGGCATCGACGGCCGCGCCGAGGGCACCTTCGGTGTCCTGTTCGAGGATCGTCGCATAGTGGAATTCATGGCCGGTGAGCCGGGCGCCCGCCGGGCCGAGGACGCTGTCGGCGAGGGTGGTCACCACCCGGTAGCCGAGCGACATGCGGCGCTTGGCGAAGCTCGTCGCCACCGGCAGGAGACCCAGCATCGCGTGGCGCACGCCGTCGGCGGCCTCGATCGCCCGGCCGAGCACCATGTAGCCGCCGCATTCGCCATGGACAGGCCGCGTGGCCGCGAAAGCGAGCATGCCGCCTCGAAAGCGCGCCGCCGCCGCCAGCCGGCCGGCATGCAGCTCCGGATAGCCGCCGGGCAGCCAGCAGGCATCGGCATCCTGTGGCGGCGCCTCGTCGGCGAGCGGCGAAAAGGGGACGATCTCGGCGCCTGCGGCGCGCCAGCCGGCCTCGACATGGGGATAGACGAAGGAGAAGGCG
>NZ_JAPSET010000053.1:0-38805 GCF_026847585.1 Phreatobacter sp. AB_2022a | reverse complement strand
GTGCTGGAACGCAGCGCCAGGCCCGCCGCCGCCATCGTCTCGGCCGAGATCATGGAGGCTTTTGCGGTCCAGGCGATCGCCTGCCTGCGCGGGCTGGCGCTCGATCCTGCCATCGTCAACCGGGGTGGCGGCGCGCTGGCGCGCGGCCACCCGATCGGCGCTTCCGGGGCCATCCTCGCCGTGCGCCTCTGGCACGACCTGCAGGGCGAGCCGGCGGGCGCCCTCGGCCTTGCCGCCATCGCCGCCGCCGGCGGCCTCGGCACGGCGCTGCTGGTCGAGAGGAGCGAGTAGCGAGTGGCGAGTGGCGAGTGGCGAATAGGACATGCGCATATGACGCGTGTCGGCCCGGAGCAACGCGTCGATTATCGGCCATTCCCTACGCGCCATTCGCCACCCGCCATTCGCCCGCCATCAGGAGCTCGGCGAGCCTTGCCGCCTCGGTCCCGGCCGGCTCGGGCAGGAGAATGGCGAGCACGCGGTCCAGCCGGACCTCGCGCGCGAAGGGGCGGACCAGCCGGCCATCGGCGAGCGGCGCCCGGAGCAGCGGCAGATGGCCGACGAGAACGCCCTCGCCGGCCAGGGCCGCTTCCACGCCCATGCTGTAGAGCGAATAGGCCGGCCCGGTCTCCGCGAGCCAGGCAGGACCACCGGCCGCCGCCAGCCAGCGCGCCCAGTCGCGGCGCCATGTCGCGTCGTGCAGCAGCGGCATGCCGGCAAGATCGGCCGGGCTTGCAAGGCGCGCGGCGAGCGAAGGCGCGCAGACCGGCGTGATGACATCGGCCTCGACGGGAACGAGGCTTCGCCCCGTCATCGCTTCGCCCGCCTCGACGAAGAACAGCGCCGCGTCGAACATTTCGCGGTCGAGGTCCGGCGCGGCTTCGAGCGCGGTCACCGAGACGGCCGCGCCCTGCAAGGCCTCTGTCAACGCGGCCAGCCGCGGGCGCAGCCATAGCTGTGCTATCGCTGGAGAGGCGGCAAGGTGCACCGGCCGCGGTCCGGCCGCCGCCTTCAGCGCGCGCACGCTGCCGCCGAGCTCGTCAAGGCAGCGCGAGATCTGCGCCGCGACCCGCCGGCCATGTTCGGGCAGCACGACGCCATGGGCGGTACGCAGGAACACCGGCCTGCCCAGCCAGTCCTCGAGCTTGCGGACTTGCTGCGCAATGGCGCCCGGCGTCACCTTGAGCTCTCCCGCGGCCGCAGCAAAGCCGCCGAGCCGCGCTGCGGCTTCGAAGGCCCTGAGTGCGTTGAGCGGCGGCAGCGGCGGCCGCGGCGGATCGACAGCCATGGGCAGGAGGCTCAGTTTTTCTATGTCTTACCAGGCAATTTAACTGGTTTGCGCCTGCCGGCAATCCACCCCGATAGTGCGCCTCGGAACGACCATCGGGAGCGGATCGAATGAGCGGGCTTGCGCGGCGCGGCTGGGTGGCGGAGACGGTGGAGACCTTTGTCGGCGGCATCGCGGACTGGACGGCGCGGCGTCCGGCCGCGGAGGTCGCGGCCGAGATCGAGGCGCTGGCCGCGCTCAACCGGCGGATCCACGACGAGGACTGCGTCAATCTCAACCCGGCCAGCAATACGATGAACCCGCGCGCCGAGGCGCTGCTCGCTCAGGGGCTCGGCGCCCGTGCCTCGCTCGGCTACCCCTCGCAGAAATATGAAATGGGCGTCGAGGCCATCGAGAAGATCGAGGTGATCGCGGCCGCCCTCGCCGCCGAGATCTTCGAGGCACGCCATGTCGAGATCAGGGTCGGTTCGGGAGCTCTCGCCAATCTCTACGCCTTCTTGGCGACGACCGGCCCGGGCGATGCGGTGATCGTCCCGCCGGCGGCGATCGGCGGCCATGTCACCCACCATGATGCCGGCGCCGCCGGTCTGCACGGCCTTGCCATCCACTCGGCTCCCGTCGATCCCGACGGCTACGGCGTCGACATTGCGGCCCTCGCCGCCATGGCGCGGCAGATCCGGCCGACACTGATCACGCTCGGCGGCAGCCTCAACCTCCTGCCCTGGAACGTCGCGGCCGTCAGGGCGATCGCCGACGAGGTCGGCGCGCGCGTCCTGTTCGACGCCGCCCACCTCTGCGGCATGATCGCCGGGCGCGCCTGGCCGAACCCGCTCGTCCAGGGCGCGCATCTGATGACGATGAGCACCTACAAGAGCCTCGGCGGACCGGCCGGCGGGCTGATCGTGACGAACGAGGCGGATCTGGCCGAAAAGCTCGACCGGATCGCCTATCCCGGGCTGACGGCCAATTTCGACGTCGCCCGGTCCGCGGCCCTCGCCATGACGCTGCTCGACTGGCGGGAGTTCGGGCGGGCCTATGCCGCCACCATGGTCGAGACCGCCGCGGCGCTCGCGGCGGCGCTCGACCGGCGCGGCGTGACGGTTTTCGCAACGCGCGAGGGCTTCACCCGGTCCCACCAGTTCGCCATCGAAGCCGCCCCCTATGGCGGTGGCCAGAACGCGGCGCGGCGACTGCGCCAAGCCAACATCCTGACGAGCGGCATCGGCCTGCCGCGCGCAACCGTCCCCGGCGACGTCAACGGCCTCAGGCTCGGCACGCCCGAGATCGTGCGATGGGGCATGAACCCGGCTCATATGGACGAGCTTGCCGAGCTCATCGCCGAGGCTCTGGCCGGAGACGATCCGGCAGCGATCGCCCCGCGCACCAGCGCCTTCAGGGCCCGTTTCAGGCGCCTTGCCTTCGTTTCCTGAGGCGGGCGCCAGGCTCAGCTCCGGCGCCAGCCCCGCGGATTGGCCGGGTCCTTGCAGCCATGCGGCGGCAGCGTCTTGCCCTCGAAGCGCTCCTTCAGGCGCGCGCAGCCCCAGGATTGGATCGGCCCCGGCATGTAGCTGTGCAGGCCGATTCCCACCTCGTCGAACGGGCTGTCGGCCTGGGCGACCCATTGGTAGTAGCGATAGAAGACGCTGCCGCAGAAAAAGATGATGATGATCAGCAGCAGCAGGCCGAAGCGTCGCATGACAATCCCGCAAGGTGTCCCGTCACGATGAAGCGCGCTCCATAACCACGGGCGGGCACGCGAGCAAGGCCGCCGCCGCAGGTCAGGACCCGTCCTGCGGCCGCCGCTTCAGCACGCGCAATTCGGCGAGCGGCGCCGGCCAGAGTTGCGCGCGATAATGATCCTGTCCGTCCAGCCCGTCCTCCGACAGGGTGTTCAGGCCGCCATAGGACACGCGCACCCGGTATTCTCCCGGCGCGACCGCGATGCGGGCGGCATCCGGTCGATAGTCGGTGCAGCCGGACACGACGATCCGGCCGGATGGGACGGCAAGACCGCATTCGGCCACGTGATCCCAACCGTCGAGATCGGCGGCCGGCTCGGCTGGCGCAACTTCGACGGTCAGCGGCACCGTCGTGTTGCGGACGGTGCCGATCATCACGAAGCCGTCGCCGGCGGCCAGCATGCGCTCGACCGCCGCGTCCCAGTCGATGTCGGGATCCGCGCGCCTTGCGTCGTCCTCCAGATAGAGCTGGAAATAGTCGGCGAAGAGTTCGAACCGGTCGATGCGGGGCGCCACGCGTAACCTCTCTGGTTGGCCGCCCGCCGCCGGTTCAATCCCGATCGGGCGCGCCGAGCGGGAAATAGTGACGGTAGGGCCGGCCGCCGTCGACCGCGCGGGCAAAGGACGGCCGTGCCAGCAATCTTTGCCTGTAACCTGTGACATGTGGGAAACGATCCCCGAGCGGATGGCCCCAGTCGGCATAGAACAGCGCCGGCGCCGCCGCGCAATCGGCCATGGAAAAGGCCTCGCCCGCGGCCCATGGCCGGTCTGCCATGGTCCGGTCCAGCCAGGCATAGGCCGTGTCCAGCATGGCACGCGCTTCCGTGACGCCGTAATCGTCGCGGGCCGCCTCCGGGCGCAGGCGATCGAAGACGAGTTTCTGCAGCGGGGTGGAAATGTAGTTGTCGAAGAACCGGTCCATCATCCGCACGGTGACCGCCGCGGCCGGATCGGCCGGTATCAGCGCGACCGGTCCCGGATGGCGGACGGCGAGATATTCGATGACCGCGGTCGCTTCGAGAATGGTCGTCGCGCCGTCGACCAGGATCGGGAAGCGCTTGAGCGGCCAGAGCGCGGCGAACTCGGCGAAGGTCGCCTCGTCCTCCTGGGACAGCATGCGGAAGGTGAAGGGGGTCGCATTCTCGTGGAGAGCGACGAGAGCCTTCTGCGTGTAGGATGAGAAGGGATGGCCGAAAAGCTGCAGTGTCATGGAAGGCCTCCTCGCATCGGGCCCGTTCGCAAGAGCGGAGCACCGATCAGTCTGATTGCAATATGCAAGCAGTTTGATCTCTAGCGAAACCAATCTCGCCTTGCAAGGAGCATGCGCCGCAGCGCGCCCCGCTCGGACCCTGCCGGCGCGGATCAGCCCGGCCATGGCGAGATGGATGCAGCCGCCGACGACCCGCGCATTCTCGGCTTCGCCGTGATCGTCGAACCAGGCGCTCAGCGTTGCGACGGCCATGGCCGTGCCGACCATGCGCGAGACGCGCGGCGTCGATCTCTCGACCGCCGGCGGCGGCCGCGACTGACGACCGGGCTCAGGGGCGCTCGGGGCGGGCCGCCCCGAGCGTCGTCACCCAGATCACCCGGGCGATCGCCTGGGTCGGGTTGTCGAACATGTGCGGCACGGTGCTCGGAAAGCGGAAGCTGTCGCCCGCATCGAGTTCGTGCGCCTCGTGGTTCAGCCAGAGGCGCAGCCGCCCCGACAGCACATAGCCCGCCTTCTCGCCTGTGTGCTGGAAGAAATCCGTGCCCGACGAACCGCCGGGATTGAGGGTGAGCTCGTAGAATTCGAGCTCGCCCTTTTCCGCCGGCGTCAGCGCTTCCTTCAGGACGCCGCTGGCGGTGAGCCGCAGGAGGCGCCGATCGTTGCGGCGGACGATGTAGCGCGACGTCTCGGCCGTCTCGCGCACCTCGAAAAAGTAGGAGATCGGCACGGCGAGCGCGATCGACAGGAGCCTGAGCGTGCGGATCGACGGCGTCGCCAGCGCGCGCTCGACCTGGCTGATCATGCCGGTCGAAAGTCCCGTGCTGGTCGCGACGTCCTGGATCGACAGGCCCGCGCGCTGGCGCAGGAGACGGATCGTCTCGCCAAGCCGCTCGTCGCCGCCATCCTCCGTGGCCTCGTCCTTGCCGGACGCCTGATGTCCCGCACGACCACCTCGAACGCTCATTGAAACCTCCCGGCCATGGCTCGATCGAGGAGATCGCTCCCGGCATCGATCCTGCCGCCGTCCGGTCGCCCTGTCCAAGCAAGACTGTGCGGAGCGGCGCCACGACCGCCATTGACAGCGATATTTAGCCATGTTGAAGTTGTCATCAAATAATTCAAAAGCACTGAAGACGCGCCATATGTCGGCCGCATCTCCCTGCCGGGTCAGCCGGCTGTGGACCTTGCGCCGCGACCGGATGCGCTCGGGCAAAGGAGGCGGGGCATGGCAGGATCTCCGGGGCCTTTCGGGCAGCCGACGCGACGCGGTCTGATCGCGCTCGGTGCCGGCGCGGCAGCGGGGCTGAGCCTGCCGCCGCATGCCGCCGCCCAGCAAGGCCGGCCGGCGACGCCGCCCGACAGGCCGCGCGGCCAGGTGGTCGCCGCGCTGTCGCAGGAGCCGACCGTCTTCAACCCGCTGATGCCCGGCATCGAGGTCGACCAGAGCGTCTGGTGGCAGCTCTTCTCCACCCTCTGGATCATCGACCCGGACGGCCGCTTCGTACCGGACCTCGCCCGCGAGGTGCCGAGCCAGGACAATGGCGGGCTGTCCGCCGACGGCCTGACCTGGAAGATCAAGCTGCGCAGCGACGCCAAATGGCATGATGGCACGCCCTTCACGGCCGAGGACGTCAAGTTCAGCCTCGACCTCATCAACAATCCGAACTTCCGGGTCCGCAACCGCGTCGGCCACAGCCTGGTCAAGGACATCAAGGTGGTGGCGCCGGACGAGATCCACTGGCGCATGGAAAGCGCCTACTCGCCCTATCTCTCGATCCTCTCGCTCACCTTCATCGTGCCGAAGCACGTCCTGGAGAAGGCCGAGGATCCGAACACCGCGCCGTTCAACAACGCGCCCGTCGGCACCGGCCCGTTCCGCTGGGGGACGCGCGTGCCGGGCGATCACATCCTGCTCAATGCCCATGCCGGCTATCACGGCCGCGGGCCGTTCCTGGAACGGGTGGTGTTCAAATACATCCCCGACCTGACCGTGCTCTATACCCAGTTCCGCACCGGCCAGGTCGACTATACCGGCATCCAGGGCATCCTGCCGAACTTCGTGCGCGAGGCGAAGACCCTGCGTGGCCGCAAGGTGACGGTGTCGCCCACCGCGTCCGTCGAGCATATCGCGCCCAATCTGGAATTCGGGCCGCTCGCCGACCGGGCGGTGCGCGAGGCGCTCTATCTGGCCATCAACAAGAAGGCGCTGATCGACGCGCTCAACTACGGCCTGCCGGTGCCGACCGAAAGCTTCGTGCCGCAGCAGGCCTGGTCGTTCCGGGCCGGCCTGCCCGCCCACGCCCATGACCCGGCGAAGGCCAACGCCATGCTCGACGCGGCCGGCTGGAAGCGTGGCGCCGGCGGCGTGCGCGAAAAGGACGGTGTGAAGCTCGAATTCACCAATTCGACCACCTCTGGCAATGCCGTGCGCGAACAGACGCAGCAATTGCTGATGCAGGACTGGCGCGCCATCGGCGCGGCCATGCGCATCAACAACATGCCGGCCGCGGTGATCTGGGGCGAATTCTGGCAGCAGTCGAAGTTCCAGTCCGTGCTGGTCTCGGTCAATTTCATGCTGGGCAGCGACCCGGACGTCACCCCGCGTTTCGGCTCCGGCGCCATCCCGGCCAAGGGCGGTCGCGGCTACAACACCTATCAGTATCGCGACGCCGAGGTGGACAGGCTGCTGGCACGTGGGGCGACCGAATTCGACCAGGCCGCGCGCAAGGCGACCTATGGCGAGGTGCAGACCATCATCCGACGCGATCTGGCGATCCTGCCGCTGTTCCAGGCGGCGATCACCGAGGGCGTGAAGGAAGGCTTGAACGGCTTTGCGCCGAACATCAACACCTCCTCCAACTGCTGGAACATGCGCGAGTGGTTCTGGGCGCAATAGGGCCGGCGAGCCGGAAAGACCTCGCACGGTGCGGAACGACAGCCGCGACGTGCGCGATGGGGCCGACGGTCATCTGCGATGCCCGCCGGCGTGAGGCCTCCGAGGAGCCGACATGGCCAGGTTCGCCCTTCACCGTCTGATGCAGGCAGCGCTGCTTCTCCTGCTCGTCTCGATGATCGGCTTCGCCATTCTGCATCTGGCGCCGGGCGGGCCGCTGTCGCAGTTCGCCCTGTCCTCGCAGATGAGCCAGGAGGACCTCGACCGCATCGCCCATCAGCTCGGCCTCGACCGGCCGCTGCCGGTGCAATATGCTGACTGGCTCGTGCGCATGCTGACCGGCGACTGGGGCCGCTCGTTCCGCGACGGCGAGCCGGTGCTGAAGGTGATCGGCTCGCATCTCGGCGCGACGCTGGAGCTGATGGCGACCTCGACGCTGATCGCCATCCTGCTCGGCTGCTGGATCGGCATTCTCGGCGCCATCAGACGCTATTCGCTGTTCGATACGCTGGCGACCGTCGGCGCGATGATCGCGCTGTCGATCCCGACCTTCTGGTTCGGCCTCGTCGCCATCTACGTCTTCTCGGTCGAGCTCGGCTGGCTGCCGGCCGGCAACCGCCACACCGTGGGCGACGCCTCGTTCCTCGACCTCGTCCATCACCTGATCGCCCCGGCCCTCGTGCTCGCCCTGGTCGAGACCGCGATCTGGGCGCGCTTCATGCGCTCGTCCATGCTCGATGTCATCGGCCAGGACTATATCCGCACCGCCCGGGCCAAGGGCCTGCCGGAATGGCGCGTGCTCGCCGGCCACGCCCTGCGCAACGCGCTGCTGCCGATGATCACGGTCGCCGGCCTGCAGTTCCCCACCCTGCTCGGTGGCGCGCTCGTCACCGAGACCGTGTTCACCTGGCCCGGCATGGGCCGGCTCTTCCTCGATTCCATCGGCTATCGCGACTACCCCGTGGTCATGGGCATCCTGATGTTTTCCGCGGTCATGGTGCTGATCGGCTCGTTCATCGCCGACATGCTCTATGCCGCCGTCGATCCGCGCATCCGGCTGGGCTGAAGCGATGGCAGGACACACCCAAAGCGCAGCAGCGATCCAGCTCGCCCCGCCTGCCACCGGCAGCGCCGCGTGGCGCCGCTTCCGCCGGCACAAGCTTGCCATGGCCGGAGCCGTGACCATCCTGATCCTCGCCCTCGGCTCGCTGTTCGGCCCCTATCTGCTGCCCTTCGACGATACCTATATCGACATCATGCAGCGCTTCGCGCCGCCGCTTTCCGGCGTGCATGTGCTCGGCACCGACGAGCTCGGCCGCGACATCCTCGCGCGGCTGATGATGGGCGGGCGCATCTCGCTCGCCATCGGCTTCACTGCCATGGCCATCGCCATGGCGATCGGCATCGTGGTCGGCACGATCGCCGGCTTCTACGGCGGCCTCCTCGGCGCCGCGCTGATGCGGTTCGTCGACGCCGTCCTCTGCTTTCCCGCGATCTTCCTGCTGCTGGCGCTCGCCGCCCTGATCGAGCCGGGCGTCTTGTCCACGACGCTGCTGATCGCGGCCACTGCCTGGATGAATGTCGCCCGCATCGTCGAGGCGCAGATCCGCTCGCTGCGCGAGCGCGATTTCGCCGTTGCCGCCGAGGCGCTGGGCTCGTCCGACCTGCGCACCATGTTCCGCGAGCTGGTGCCCAACGCCATGGCGCCGATCGTGGTCGCCGCCACGCTGAACGTCGCCAAGGCGATCCTGCTCGAATCCTATGTCAGCTATCTCGGCTACGGCATCCAGCCGCCGGTCGCGAGCTGGGGCAACATGCTCAACAATGCCCAGATCTACCTGACCAGCGCCCCCTGGCTCGCCATCCTGCCCGGCATCGCCATCACCCTGGCGGTCACCAGCTTCAACTTCGTCGGCGACGGCCTGCGCGACGCGCTCGATCCGCGGATGGACATCCGATGAGCGGCGAACCGTTGGCCAGCGCCCCGCCCCTGCTGGCGGTCGAGCATCTCGCGGTCAGCTTCGGCACCGACCGCGGCGCCTTCGCGGCGGTGTCCGACGTGTCCTTCACTCTTCGCCGCGGCGAGACGCTGGCGGTGGTCGGCGAATCCGGCTCGGGCAAGAGCGTCACCAGCCTTGCCGTGATGGGCCTTCTGCCGAAGGCGCCGGGCTGCCGCGTCGGCGGCGCGATCCGGCTCGCCGGCGCCGGCGGCGCGACACGCGACCTCCTCGGCCTCGACGAGGAAGCTTTGCGCGGCGTCCGCGGCAAGGATATCGCCATGGTGTTCCAGGAGCCGATGACCTCGCTCAATCCGGTCAAGACGATCGGCGGCCAGATCACCGAGGCGATCCGCCTGCACCGCCCGATGGGCCGCCGGGCTGCCGAGGACGAGGCTTGCCGGCTGCTCGACCTCGTCGGCATCCCCGCGCCGCGCCAGCGCCTCGCCGCCTATCCGCACCAGCTTTCGGGCGGCATGCGCCAGCGGGTGATGATCGCCATGGCGCTCGCCGGCGAGCCCTCGATCCTGATCGCCGACGAGCCGACCACCGCGCTCGACGTCACCATCCAGGCGCAGATCCTCGATCTCATCCGCCGCCTGCAGGAGGCGACCGGCATGGCCGTCATGTTCATCACCCACAATCTCGGCGTGGTCGCCGAGATCGCCGACCGGGTGATGGTGATGTATGCCGGCCGCGTCGTCGAACAGGCCGATGTCCGGCCGCTGTTCAAGACCCCGCTGATGCCCTACACCGCCGGCCTGCTCGGCTCCGTGCCGCGGCTCGATCTCGCCGGCCGGCGCGGCGGCGCGCTCGCCGCCATAGCCGGCAACGTGCCGGATCCGCGCTTTCCGCCGCCGGGCTGCGCCTTCCATCCGCGCTGTCCGTCGAGCCTCGCCGGCCGCTGCGACGTGGAGCCGCCCGGACTCGACGAAACGGCCGAAGGCCGGCAGGTCCGCTGCCTGCGCTGGCGCGAGCTGAGCGGGAGGGCCGCGCCATGACGACCGGACCGGATCCGACGGCCACGCGCGAACCGGCACCGATCCTCGAAGTGACCTCGCTGCGCAAATGGTTCCCCGTCGGCGGCGGGCTGTTCGGCCGGCGCGCGCGCCAGGTCAAGGCCGTCGACGACGTCTCCTTCGCGATCCGGCCGGGCGAGGTGCTGAGCATCGTCGGCGAATCCGGCTCCGGCAAGACGACGGTCGGGCGCACCGTGCTGCGGCTGACCGAGCCGACCGGCGGCACGATCCGCTTCGAGGGCAACGACATCACCCATCTGTCACGGCGCGCGCTGCGGCCGCTGCGCCGGCGCATGCAGCTCGTCTTCCAGGATCCCTTCGCCTCGCTCAACCCGCGCATGACGATCGGCGAGATCGTCGCGGCGCCCCTGGCCATTCACGGCGGCTTCGGCCGCGCCGAGCGCGCCGCCAAGGTGATCGAGACGCTGCAGCTGGTCGGCCTCTCGGCCGCCTTCGCCGAGCGCCATCCGCACGAGCTCTCGGGCGGCCAGCGCCAGCGTGTCGGCATTGCCCGCGCGCTGATCCTGCGGCCCGGCCTGCTGGTCGCCGACGAGCCGGTATCGGCGCTCGACGTATCGATCCAGGCCCAGGTGGTCAATCTGCTGCTGGAGCTGAAACAGCTCTTCGGCCTCACCATCCTGTTCATCGCCCACGACCTCGCCGTCGTCGGCCATATCTCCGACCGTATCGCGGTCATGTATCTCGGCCGGCTGGTCGAGATCGCGCCGACCCGCGCGCTGTTCGAGGCGCCGCGCCATCCCTATACCGAGGCGCTGTTCTCCGCCGCGCCGATTCCCGACCCGGAGATCCGGCGCAGCCGGATCATTCTCACCGGCGACATTCCAAGTCCGCTCGAGCCGCCGTCGGGCTGCGCCTTCCGCACCCGCTGCCGGCACGCCGTCGCCGCCTGCGCGGGCGCCGTGCCGCCGCTGCGCGAGGTCGCGCCCGGCCATTTCTCGGCCTGCATCCGCGACGACATCGCGCTTGCGGCCTCCCTGTCCAGTCCGCCGGCCGCCACCCCGGCCTGACCATCAGCGCATCGAGGAGCAGAGCTCATGTCCCCGCCGCTCAACCGCATCGCCAGCGACGAACGCCTGCCGGAGGCCGCCGATGTCGTCATCATCGGCGGCGGCGTCATCGGCGTCTCGGCCGCCTACCACCTCGCCCGCAAGGGCCATTCGGTCGCTCTCGTCGAGAAGGGCCATGTCGGTGCCGAGCAGTCGAGCCGCAACTGGGGCTGGTGTCGGCAGCAGGGCCGCGCGCGGGCCGAGATTCCGCTGGCGCGCGAGGCGCTCAGGCTCTGGGAGGAGATGCAGAACGACAGCGGCCAGGATGCCGGCTTCCGCCGAACGGGCGTTCTGTTCATGACCAAGGACCCGGCCGAGGCCGCCGCCTGGGAGCGCTGGGCCGCCATCGCCCGCGACGAGCAGGTCCATTCCACGGTGCTGACGCCAGCCGAGATCGCCGAACGCCTGCCCGGCAACACCGAGACCTGGGTCGCCGGCCTGCACACGCCGAGCGACGGCCGCGCCGAGCCGTCCATGGCCGTGCCGGCGCTGGCCGCTGCGGCGCGCAAGCATGGCGTGACGCTGCACCAGGGCTGCGCGGCGCGCGGACTGGAAACCGCGGCTGGCCGGGTCAGCGCGGTCGTCACCGAAAAGGGGCGCATCCGCACCAGCGCCGTGCTGCTCGCCGGCGGCGCCTGGTCGTCGCTGTTCTGCCGGCGCCACGGCATCGACCTGCCGATCGGCCTCGTCAACGCCACCGCCTGCCGCACCACCGCGGCGCCCGAGATCACCACGGGCGCGCTCGGCACCACCGACTATTGCGTGCGCCGGCGGCTCGACGGCGGCTTCACGCTGGCGCTGCGCGGCCGCGGCACGGTCGAGCTCACTCCGGACCTGATCCGCTATGCCCGCACCTTCTGGCCGACCTACCTGCAGCGCCGCAAGGGGCTGAAGGTGCGCCTCGGCGCCTCCTTCTTCAGCCAGCTCATGCGCAACGACAAATGGAGCCTCGACCAGCCCTCGCCCTTCGAGGCGGAGCGGGTGCGCGACCCGCTGCCCGACATGAGCCTGGTCGAGGAGGCGCTGGCACATTTCGTCGCGTCCAATCCGGCACTGGCGGGGGTTGAGATCGCCGAGGCCTGGGGTGGCACCATCGATTCCACGCCCGATACCGTCCCGGTCATTTCCCGGGTCGAGACGCTGCCGGGCTTCACCCTCGCGACCGGCTTTTCCGGCCATGGCTTCGGCATCGGCCCGGGCGCCGGCCGGCTCGCGGCCGACATCGTTGCCGGCGACACACCCTATGTCGATCCCTCCGCCTACGACTACAAGCGCCTGATCGACGGCCGGCCGCTGGCCCCCGTCGGCCTGTTCTGATCCGGACCGATAGAGCCGCCGAGCGAGCCTGCGCATGCCCCCAACCGCCATCGTCCTCCGGCCGGTCTCCACCGCCGATCTCGACGCCTGCCACGCGCTGTCCGCCGCGGTCGGCTGGGCGCATCGCCTTGCCGACTGGCGCTGGATGACCGGCTTCGGCCGCGGCGCCGTGGCCGACATGGCGGGCGAGATCGTCGGCACCACGCTGTGGTGGCTTTACGGCGAGACCGCAGCCTCGGTCGGCATGGTCATCGTCCGCCCCGACTGGCAGGGTTTCGGCATCGGCCGGCGGCTGGTCGAGACGGCGCTTGCCGATCTCGGCGACCGCACCGCCGTGCTCGTGGCGACCGACGCCGGCGAACCGCTCTATGCCCGCCTCGGCTTTGCCGATGCCGGCCGGGTGCGGCAGCAGCAGGGCATCGCGCGGGCGCCGGATCTGCCGCCGGCCAGCCTGCGCCCACTGCGGCCCGGCGATATCGAGGCCGTCATCGCGCTCGATCATGCCGCCAAGGGCATGCGCCGCGCCGTGGCGATCGCCGCCCTCGCCGAGGCCGGCGACGGCATGGTGCTGACCGAAGGTGCCGGCATCACCGGCTTCGGCTTCTGCCGCGAGGCCGGCCTCGGCCGGGTGATCGGCCCGGTGGTCGCGCCCGACGCGGCCGGCGCCCGCGCCCTGATCGGCCATTGGCTGGCGCGCCATGCCGGCACCGTGCTGCGCGTCGACACGCCAGCGGACAGCGCCATCGGCGACTGGCTGGCCGCCCATGGCCTCGGGCTCGCCGGCACCGGCATCGTCATGACGCGCGGCCGGCGCCCGCCGACCGGTACCGGCGCGCGCAGCTTCGCCCTGATCAACCAGGGTCTCGGCTGACCCGCTCAAGGAGCCTGCCCGATGACGGTTCTCTACAAGGCCAATGCGGCGCGTGGCGCCGTCTGGGCGCGGCTTTTCGCCGAGCGGGCGCCCGACCTGCCGTTCCGGGTCTGGCCCGATCTCGGCGCGGCCGAGGAGGTGCGCTATCTCGTCGCCTGGCAGCCGCCGGACCGGATCATGAAGACCTTTCCCAACCTCGAGATCCTGTTCTCGGTCGGGGCCGGCGTCGATCAGTTCGATTTCCCGGCGCTGCCCCGCAGCCTGCCCGTCGTGCGCATGCTGGAGCCTGGCATTGCCGAGAGCATGGCCGAATATGTCGTCCTCGCCGTGCTCGGCCTGCACCGCGACCTCGTCGCCTTCATCGACCAGCAGAGGCGCGAGGTCTGGGAGGAGATCCAGGTGCGCGCGCCCGCCGACCGGCGCGTCGGTGTGATGGGGCTCGGCCAGCTCGGCCAGGCCGCGCTCGGCCGGCTGAAGCCCTTCGGCTTCCGCCTGTCCGGCTGGAACCGCTCGCCGCGCTCGATCGACGGCGTCGCCTGCCATGCCGGCGACGAGAGCCTCAAGGCCTTCCTCGCCGAGGTCGACATCCTCGTCTGCCTGCTGCCCCTGACCGAGGCGACGCGCGGCATCCTCGACGCCGATCTCTTCGCCGCCCTGCCGACCGGCGCCGGCCTCGTCAATTGCGGCCGCGGTGGCCATCTGGTCGAAGCCGATCTGCTCGCGGCCCTCGATTCCGGCCAGATCGGCGCGGCGATCCTCGATGTCGCCGATCAGGAGCCGCTGCCGCCAGGCCATCCGTTCTGGCGGCACCCCCGGATCCTGCTGACCCCGCATATTGCCAGCATGACCCGGCCGAGCCAGGCGGTCGATTTCGTGCTCGACACCATCGCCCGCCACCGCCGGGGCGAACCCCTGCCCGGCCTCGTCGACCGTGACGCCGGCTACTGACCGCCGGCCCTTACCTTAGAACGGCTTCAAATCCCGACCCCGATGGCTTATGAACGCCCCGACCATCGAGGACATCGCCATGAACGCTCCGCTCGCCGCCGGCTCCTATCAGCTGTTCCCTCTCGGCAAGGACGAGACGCAGTACCGCAAGCTGACTTCCGACGGCGTCAGGCTGGAAAAGGTGCTCGGCGAGGAGGTGGTGGTGGTCGACCGCGAGGCGATCCGGCTGCTGTCAGAAACCGCCTTCATCGACATCAACCATCTGCTGCGGCCGAGCCATCTCGCCCAGCTCGTCAAGATCATCGACGATCCGGAATCGACCGCCAACGACAAGTTCGTCGCCTACGACCTCCTGAAGAACGCCAATATCGCCGCCGGCGGCATCCTGCCCATGTGCCAGGATACCGGCACCGCCATCATCATGGGCAAGAAGGGCCGGCGGATCTGGACCGGCGGCGAGGACGAGGCCGCCCTCGGCCAGGGCGTGCTCGATGCCTACGAGAAGAAGAACCTGCGCTATTCGCAGCTCGCGCCGCTCTCGATGTTCGAGGAGAAGAACACCCGCAACAACCTGCCGGCCCAGATCGAGATCTATTCGGAGGGCGAGGACGCCTACAAGTTCCTGTTCATGGCCAAGGGCGGCGGCTCGGCCAACAAGAGCTTCCTGTTCCAGGCGCCGCCCTCGATCCTGACCCATGACCGCATGGTCAAGTTCCTGCACGAGAAGATCCTCACCCTCGGCACGGCCGCCTGCCCGCCCTATCACCTGGCGATCGTCATCGGCGGCCTCTCGGCCGAGCACACGCTGAAGACCGCCAAGCTCGCCTCGGCGCGCTATCTCGACGGACTGCCGACTGCCGGCTCGGAATTCGCCCATGCCTTCCGTGACGTCGGCATGGAGGCCGAGATCCACAAGCTGACCCAGGCGATGGGCGTCGGCGCCCAGTTCGGCGGCAAGTATTTCTGCCACGACGTGCGGGTCATCCGCATGCCCCGGCACGGCGCCTCGCTGCCGATCGCCATCGCGGTATCGTGCTCGGCCGACCGCCAGGCGCTGGGCAAGATCACCCGCGACGGCGTCTATGTCGAGGAGCTCGAGCACAATCCGGCGCGCTACCTGCCCGAGATCGACAGCGAGGCGCTCGGTGGCGAGGTCGTCAAGATCGACCTCACCCGGCCGATGTCCGAGATCCTCGGCACGCTCTCGAAGAACCCGATCAAGACCCGCGTCTCGCTGACCGGCCCGATGATCGTCGCGCGCGATCTTGCCCATGCCAAGATCCGCGAGCGGCTGGATGCCGGCGAGCCCATGCCGCAATATTTCAAGGATCACCCGGTCTATTATGCCGGCCCGGCCAAGACCCCCGAGGGCTTCGCCTCCGGCTCCTTCGGCCCGACCACGGCCGGCCGCATGGACGGCTATGTCGACCAGTTCCAGGCTGCCGGCGGTTCCATGGTCATGCTCGCCAAGGGCAACCGCTCGCGCGAGGTCCGCGAGGCCTGCGCCAAGCATGGCGGCTTCTATCTCGGCTCGATCGGCGGCCCGGCCGCGCGCCTGGCCCAGGACTGCATCAAGAAGGTGGAAGTGCTCGAATATCCCGAGCTCGGCATGGAAGCGATCTGGAAGATCGAGGTCGAGGACTTCCCGGCCTTCATCGTCGTCGACGACAAGGGCAACGACTTCTTCAAGGAACTGAATCTCGGGTGAGCCGGGACGAGCGGATCACCGGACTGCGGCCCGGGTCGCAGTCCGGCCGGCATCCGCCCGCTTTAGGGAAGCCGCCGCGCATCGCGGACATCAGGCGGCAAGACGGCCAAGGCCGGTGCGGCCCTCGCGTCTCCAGAACCTCCCTGCGCACAGGCCGGCAGCGCCGGCCGCTGGCGATCTGTCGGCGGCCGTCGACGGAACTGCGAGACCGCGCGCGTCGTTTGACGGACATCAAGGTGCCGGTTGCGAGATCCGCACAAGGTGGCCGCCGGGAGACACGCCATGCCCTTCGAACACATCAAGACCATCTTCGCGCCCGTCCTCCTGACCGATGAAGGTGATCTGGAGCCGGCACTGAAGCTTGCGGGATCGCTGGCCCAGGCGAGCGGCGCGCATGTGATCGCGCGCGTGCTCGGCGTCGAGGTTCCCCGAACCTACAGCCCGCTCAGCAGCGTCGCGGCGAACTATGTCGGCGAGGCCAACGAGGCCATGAAGAAGCGTGCGGATGCGCGCGCGCGGGATGCCGCCCATTTGCTTGGCGGCCACGCGCAGAGCGTCGACTGCCTTGCCCACACCGCGCCTCACGGCATTCTGGTCGACGAAATGCTCATGTTCGGCCGCCTGAGCGACCTGTCCGTGGTCAACCGCTCCACCGGCCGGTTCGACGAAAGTGGCGCGCTTCTCGAAACGCTGCTGTTCGAGAGCGGCCGGCCCGTCCTGGTCACGCCGCCCCAGGCCTCCGAGTTCCGGGCCCGGAATATCGTGGTCGCCTGGGACGGTTCGAGCCGGGCGGCCCGGGCGGTCGCGGATGCGATGCCGCTGCTGCGGGCCGCCGACCGCGTCGTCATCGTCTGCGTGACGAACGAGAAGGACCTGCGGCGGCCAAGCCCCGGCACGGACCTGGCCGACGCGCTCGCCCGGCACGCGATCAGGCCTGAAGTCAACAACCTCTCCGCATCAGACCGGAACGCGGCGCGCGCCATCCGCGAACATGCGGTCGCGGTGCAGGCGGATCTCGTCGTCATGGGCGCCTTTGCCCATTCCCGCCTGCGCCAGATGGTGCTTGGCGGCGTCACCGACAGCATGTTGCGCGATGCCGAGATCCCGCTGTTCATGTCGTACTGATGGTGATCGCGAGGCGGCCCCCGTCGGCGGCCGGCGCAACGACATCCGCAAGGAACGTGGCTCCCGCTGATGGGTCGTCAAAAACACGGAGGGCACGCCGCGCCTTGCGCAGCGCGCGGGGCTTGCGCATGACCCAGCGGAGGGCGGCCTTTCACTGCACATTTCCAGGCATGCTGGCGGCGCGCGACCAATCCGGCCTCCACCCGGACCGTTGTTCTTCGTATAAGGTCCTGATCGGGCGGACGCTTTAGCTGCGCGCGGCAGACCTCCGCGACAGCCGGCCCCTCGCCAATGCCTCTGCCTCTCGGGAACCCAGTCGCGGCCGCGACGTTAAGACCTGCGAAAGCATCGATGCTGAATGCGTGCGGCGGCCGGTCCGGGCCGTCTGTTGCTGGCGGCAATCCGCCGGAAACAGAGCCGGGACAGCCCCGCAATCCCGACGAAACAGCGGCAGCCCATTGTGGCCGTCGCGACAGAGGGACACGCCATGCCCAGGTCGAATCTCATTTTCCCGGCCATGCGGCCGGCTTCCGCCAATGCCCAGACGCTGGCCCTGATCGCGAGCGCTCTGGTGCTCGCGACCATTGTCGCCTTCCTCACCATGGTGTTCACCGCCTGGCCGGTGAGGGCCGAGGAAACGGCTCGTCCGGCGCCCCGCGAGATGCTGCAGCCGGCCAGTTTCGGCCGCCCGGCGGCTCTGCAGACCCCGTCGCCGACACCCGGCGCCTGTGACGAGGCCCTTGCCGCCTCGGAAACCGAGGTCAATGCGACGCTTGCGCGCTATGAGCAGATCGAGGAGCAGTCGCTCGATCAGCAGTGCCCGGCCCTGCGCGCCCATATCGACGCGCTCGCCCGCGCCGCGACCGTCGCCGACCGCTGCACTGCCGCGACGGAACGCGCGTCGAAGGTCAGCTTCATCCGCCAGACCGCCGCCGAATGGCGCGGCGTCGTCTCGACGAGCTGCCGGTGACGGGCGGGTGGCGAGTGGCGAAATAGCGACTGGAGTGCCCACTCGCCACGCGCCATTCGCTCACCCCTTGACTTGCTGCTTCACGGCGTCGATCAGCTGCTTCAGCGAGAAGGGCTTCGGCAGGAAGGAGAAATGCGAGCCTTCCGGCAGGTCCTTCTTGAAGGCGTCTTCGGCATAGCCTGAGACGAAGATCACCTTGATGTCGGGATTGGCCTTGCGCAGCTCGACCAGCAATGTCGGGCCATTCATTTCCGGCATCACCACGTCCGACACGACGAGATCGACCGAGCCCTGCGCTTCGGCCATCACCTCCAGCGCCTCGACGCCCGACGCCGCCTCCAGCACCGTATAGCCGCGCGAGGCGAGCGCCCGCGAGGCGAAAGCCCTTACCGCGTCCTCGTCCTCGACCAGCAGGATGGTGCCTGCGCCGGTATCGTCGCGTGCCGGCGGCGGTGCCGCAGTCGGCACCGGCGCGGAGACGTCGGCGGCCGGCGCTTCGATCTTGCCCGCGACGAGGGTTGCAGCGGCCGGCGCTGGTGGCGGCACATCCTCGGCGGCCTCGACATGGCGCGGCAGGAAGATGCGGAAGGTCGTGCCCTTGCCGACCTGGCTGTCGACGAAAATATAACCGCCGGACTGCTTGACGATGCCGTAGACGGTGGAAAGCCCCAGCCCCGTGCCCTTGCCGACCTCCTTGGTGGAGAAGAACGGGTCGAAGATCTTCTGGACGATTTCCTCCGGGATCCCCGTGCCGGTATCGGTCACCTCGATGAGCACGCTGTCGGTCGCCGGCGCCTCCACCGGCTGATCCTTGGCATCGTGGCGCCGCATCTCGTCGGCGGGCACGTTGACCGTGCGGATGGTCAGCTTGCCGCCGTCGGGCATGGCGTCGCGGGCATTGACCGCCAGGTTGAGAATGACCTGCTCGAGCTGGGTGACGTCGGCCCGCACCGGCCAGAGGTCGCGACCATGGATCATGTCGAGGCCGACGCGCTCGCCGAGCGAGCGGCGCAGCAGCATGGAGAGATCCGACAGCACGTCGCCGAGCTGCACGACCTGCGGCCTGAGCGTCTGCTTGCGCGAGAAGGCCAGCAGCTGGCGTACCAGGCTCGCGGCGCGATTGGCGTTCTGCTTGATCTGGCTGATGTCGTTGAACGAGGGATCTGCCGGCTTGTGGTTCATCAGCAGCAGATCGGCATGGCCGATGATCGCCTGCAGCACGTTGTTGAAATCGTGCGCCACGCCGCCGGCGAGCTGGCCGACCGCGTTCATCTTCTGCGACTGGGCGAACTGTTCCTGCAACTGCCGGAGCTCGGTCGTCTCGACCGCATAGACGATCGCCACCTCGCCCGGCTGGTCGGGATCGTCGGCCGGCGCCACGAAGAACCGCGCGAAACGGTTGGCGTCGCCCTGCAGCGCGCCGTCGACCGGCGTCAGGTCGCCCCGCCCGCCCGCCGCCTCGGCGATGGCCTGCGACAGGCCCTGGCGCGAGCTGTCCTTGACCAGCGACAGGATCGAACGCGGCCCGACCTCGCCGACCGGCAGCAGCTCGGCCGACAGCCGCGCGAAGATCGGGTTGGAGCGGCCGACATGGCCGGCCTTGTCGACGGTGGCGATGCCGAGCGGCGAATTGTTGAAGAAGCGGGCAAAGCGCACCTCGGCAGCCCGCAGGCTGTCCGCCGCCTCGCTGCCGCGCCCGCGATCGATCACTAGCGTGCGCGACGAACCGGCCGTGCCGTCGCCCGCGAAGGCCACCTTGTGCAGCAGCCGGACCGGCAAGGCCTCGCCGCCGCGCTTCTTCAGGTCGAGGTCGAAGGTGGCGGTGCGCACCTCGCCGGGGACCGGCGTCACCGTCCGCAGCAGCGCCGCGCCATCGGCCGCCAGGATGTCGGCGAGCGCCAGCCCGCCGGGCCCGACTTCGGCCAGATCGTGATCGAGCCAGCCGGCGAGCGTCGCGTTCATGTAGGCGATCTCGCCATTCGGCTCCATCGAGAAGAAGCCGGCCGGCGCGTGATCGAGGAAGTCGATCGCCTTCTGCAGCGTCTCGAAGGCGCTCTCGGCATTCTGGCGGTCGCGGGTAATGTCCTCCACCGTCCAGACCGTGGCCTTGCCGAGACCGCGCGGCGCCTGCAGGCCGTCCCGCACCAGCGGGCGCACGCGCAGCCGGAACCAGCGGGCGCTGTCGGGACCGGGCTGGCGCACCTCTTCCTGATGCCGACGTCCCTCGCGCGCCGCCTGCGACAGGCGGTAGATCGCCTCCGACACGTCGGGAGCGCTGGAAAAGGCCCGCTCGACGCCGCGCACGTCGGTTTCGCCGGTCGCCCCGGTCAGCTCCAGATAGCTCGGATTGGCATAGAGCACCCGGCCGGACGGTTCGGTGACGACGGCCGCGTCCGGCATGCTGTCGACCATCGCCTTGGTGAAGTCGTTGCGGCTCTCCTCGGTGGCGAAACGCAGAATACCCGCGGCATGAGCGAACAGCGAGAAGACGCCGACCACCGCCAACAGCGCCAGGAGGCCGATCACGTAGGGATAGGCATTGTCCCGGCCCATCGCGAGGAAGAACAGGGCGGCGCCGACCAGCACGAGCGCCACCGCCAGCACCATGCCGGTCGAGCCCGAACGGTCCGAGCGATCGACTGCGCGCGCCGCGCTGCCTTTCTGCGATGTCGCGCCCGCCTTGGCGCGAGCGTTCTTTTCGGCGATAGCCATGGCCTGAAGTGCCGTTCTGGGAACCGAGGGGCCGCCATGAGCCATAAGGACCCATGGTCCATGGCAGCCTCTGGTGAGCGAATCCGGGCTTGTCCCCGATCTGACCGGTAGTCGTGCCGGTTCCAGGCCGAACTGGCAAGTCCGACAGGGAGACGGCGCCGGGAAATCAAGATCCGGGACCATTGTGGCATGGCTGCATCACGATCCTGTATGGCCGGGCAACAACCGGTTGCAGGAACGACCGGGCCTGCCTACCTCCTGACCTCATTCACGTCTTGCCCGCGCGGTATGCCGGCCCCGGCCGCGCCAGGCTGTCCACCCGAAAGGCCCGGCAGGACCCTCCATGGCAGCCAAGCTCGAATTCGGACTGGACACGTTCGGCGACGTCACCACCGGGCCGGACGGCCAGCTCAAGGCCCATGCGGCCGTCATTCGCGACGTGGTCGACGAAGCCGTGCTGGCCGACCAGCTGGGCATCGATTTCATTGGCCTCGGCGAGCATCACCGCGCCGACTTCGCCATTTCCTCGCCGGAGGTGGCGCTGGCGGCGATTGCCGGCCGCACCGAACGCATTCATCTCGGCTCGGCCGTCACCGTGCTGAGCTCGGACGATCCCGTGCGCGTGTTCCAGCGCTTCGCGACGCTGGACGCCGTCTCCGGCGGCCGGGCCGAGGTGATCCTCGGCCGCGGCTCCTTCACAGAATCCTTCCCGCTCTTCGGCTACAGGCTCGACCAGTACGAGACGCTGTTCGAGGAGAAGCTCGACCTGTTCGCCGCGCTGATCAGCCAGGAGCAGGTGAGCTGGCAGGGCACCACCCGCGCCGGCCTGACCAACCAGCGCGTCTTCCCGCCGGTCGAGACCGGACGGCTCAAGACCTGGATCGGCGTCGGCGGCAGCCCTGAATCAGTGGTCCGCGCCGCGCGCTACGGCCTGCCGCTGATGCTCGCCATCATCGGCGGCGACGCCAAGCGGTTCCGGCCCTATGTTGACCTCTATCACCGGGCGCTCGCCGAGCTCGGCCAGCCGGGCCAGCCGGTCGGCGTGCATTCGCCAGGATATGTCGCCGACACCGACGACAAGGCCCGCGAGGAGCTCTGGCCCGACTACAAGCGCATGCGCGACCGGATCGGCGCCGAGCGCGGCTGGCCGCCGATGGGTCGGCAGGAGTTCGACCAGGAGGCCGAGCGCGGCTCGCTCTATGTCGGCTCGCCCGAAACGGTCGCACGCCGCATCGCCGCCACCGTCAAGGCGCTCGGCGCGGACCGGTTCCAGCTCAAGTACAGCGCCGGCCCGCTGCCGCACGACAAGCTGATGCGCAGCATCGAGCTCTACGGGTCGAAGGTGATCCCGATGGTGCGCGACATGCTGGCCTGACCCGGTCAATCCGCTGCCTGCGGACGCGGCGCCGCAGCCGCGTCGAAGCGTGCCGGCGCGCGGGATTGGAAGGCACTGCGTTTCCAATTCCCGCGCGCGGAAATGACAGCAGGGCTTTGCCGGCCCGCGATTTACATCGGCCGGCAATAAGGATATTCATTATCCGGAATTAATGCGGGACGCATCGAATGGTGAACTGCGGTCGATGATCCTCAAAAGCCAGGTCGAGTGGGTGCTTCACTGTTGCGCCATCCTTGCGAGCCTGCCGGACGGGCGCTTTCTTTCGACGAAATCCCTCGCCGAGCTCCACGGCCTGCCCAAGGAATATCTTTCGAAAGCTCTGCAGAGCTTGTCGCAGGCCGGCCTCGTCCATACGTCTCTCGGCCCGTCCGGCGGCTATCGACTGGCGAAAGCACCGGGCGAACTGACTTTTCTCGATATCATCGAGGCTGTGGAAGGTGGCGGCCGGACCTTCGTCTGCAACAATATCCGCGCCAACAATCCCTGTCGTCCGAAAGGCTATTGCGAAAGCAGCCCGTGCGCGATCGCGAGGATCATGTGGGAGGCCGATGAAGCCTGGCGCGGCAAGCTGCGGAGCGTGACGCTGGCCGATCTCGTCGCGACCCTGGCCGAAGAGGTCCGACCGGACATCTGGGCCGGCACTTTCGAATGGGTGATGAAGCGAACGGGTTGAGCAGTGCCCGCCGCATGTCATGCCGAAGCGCGGTCCGCCTTCCGCGTCTCCGGACTGTTCGACAAGCTGGTCGGTTGGGCGGCTGACGCCAGGGACCGGCTGTCCGCTTCGGGAGCCCAGAGATAGCTCTGCGGGGGCGGAGCGAAAGCAAGGCCGCTGGCCTCGCACTGGCGGTGCACGGCACCGATGACCTCGTTCCGGGCCGGCGTGCGATTGGCTGGACCATTCACGCGAAACTGCAGCTCGGCCTCGATCGCAATGGCGTCGATCGCCTTGAGCGCGACGATCGGCGCGGGATCCTGGACGACATGGCCACAGCTTCGCAAAGCGGCGGTCATTGCGCTTGCCACGACATGCGGCGGGTGCGGTGCCGCGATCCGGACCACCAGGGCGATCATGTGCGTTTCGTCGGGACGCGTGAGATTGGTCAGCCCGGCTTTGGCAAGGGCGCTGTTTGGAACAACCACGACGTTGTGGGCGGGCGTGAGAATTTGGGTCGAGCGCCAGTTGTTCTCGACGACACGGCCCTCCGTACCATCACCGAGCTGGATCCAGTCGCCGATGGCAAAAGGCCTTCCGAGCGTCAGCGCAACGCCGGAAAACAGGTCGGCAAGCATATTCTGAAGAGCAAGGCCCAAAATGATGGCGACGACGCCGGATGTGGCGACGAGCGTGCCGACAGGCGCACCGAACACGAAGCCGACGATCGAGAGCGTCACGCCGAGATAGACCGCCGCGACGATGAGGTCCTGGAGAAGCCGTGCCTCCCGGGGCCGGCCATCGAGGACGAGGTAGATTCGCACGAAGCCGATGGCTGCCCAGGCAAGATGGATCCACCAGAGCAGGCGTGCCGCTATTTTGAAAAGATGCAGGCCCTCGACCGGCTCTGCCGTGCCGATCTGGTAGGGACGGATCTCGCCGAACGCCAGGACGGCGGTCATGCCGGCAAAAAAGATGATCTGGACGACCAGCCGGGCTGTTGGCCTGCTGCGGCCCTGAAGGTGCCACACGACGATGCCGGCAATGCCCAGAAGGTTGACCCAAACCAGCGCGTAGAAGGCGTGCGCGTCGGACATGGCGCGACCTCGATGCGTTCAAGGGACGTCGCCGGCGCGGCGCGTTGCCCGGAGAGCCGGGATGCCGGCCGCGGCGAATGCTAGGATGGCTTGCGGCCCACTGTTGCGAACCATTGCTCGAAGCTGATGTGACCCAGCCGGGGGCTGGCGTTCGAGACCAGCGACCCGTCGTCCAGCCGCGCGCCGAAATAACGGGCCTCGGGGTCGGCTTCGACCCTGCGCGCATCGCCGAGCGCGGCCAGGTAGCGGCCGACCAGCTGATTCAGGCGCATGCGCTCCGGTCCGGCGATTTCGACGATGCCGTTGGCCGGCGCCGCCAATGCAACCTCGGCCATCACATCGGCCACGTCGTCCGAGGCGATCGGCTGCACGAAGGCCGGCGACAGGCGCACGGTATCGCCCGCGGTGCCCGACTGGGCGATACCGCCGAGAAACTCCATGAACTGCGTCGAATGAACAATGGTATAGGCGATGCCCGACGCAGCGATCAGGCGCTCCTGAACGAGCTTGGCGCGAAAATAGCCGCTCTCCTGCAGGCGCTCGGTTCCGACCACGGAAAGTGCGACGTGATGCTTCACTCCGGCGGCCTTCGCCGCTGCCAGCAGATTGCGCCCCGACGTCTCGAAAAATGCCATGACGGCCTTGTCGTCGAAGGAGGGCGAATTGGCGAGATCGAGGACGACCTGCGCCCCGGCCAGCGCCTCGGCGAGACCTTGACCGGTGAGCGTATTCACACCCGTGTTCGGCGAGGCCGCGACGACATCGTGGCCCTGCCTGCGCAGGCGTTCCGTCGTTTTTGAACCGATGAGGCCGGTTCCGCCGATGATGACGATTTTCACAAGACTCTCCCTCCGCCGCCGCTCGCGGCGCGGTCATGGTTCGGATCGTTGCGGGATGGAACGGGTCTAGCTCAGGCCGGCCTTGTCGAGGCCATAGAGCTTGTCGGTGGACCCTGGCACGGTCCTGAAGGCAATGGCGAGGCGGTTCCAGGCATTGATGGCCATGATCGCGAAGGTCAGATCGGAAACGTCCTTCTCCGACAGTTGGCCGCGAACACGCTCGTAGAGTTCGTCGGGAATGCCGCCTTCCGGCAGTTTGGTGACGGCTTCCGTCCAGGCGAGCGCGGCGCGCTCACGCGGATTGAACAGGCCGGATTCACGCCAGATCGCCACGTGATGGAGTCGCAATTCGCGCTCGCCATGGAGCTTTGCTTCCTTCACATGCATGTCGAGACAGTAGGCGCAGCCATTGATCTGGGACGCCCGGATATTCACCAGATCGCGAATGCTCTGCTCGATCGCGTTCCCCTTCATGGCCACGCTGAGATCGGACATTTTCCTGAAAAGCTCGGGCGATTGCTGGGCGTAGTTCAAGCGTTGTGTCACCGCACACTCCTATTTAAGGATATCAAATATCCTTATGGATATAAAATATCCGCAATCGCTGGACGGTAAAGCCCCCTACCCTCTAAGCTGCGGGCATAAGGCCTATGTCGAAACGTACGAGGCGAGGAATGGACATCGTGTCGGCGCTGAAAACCTATCTGCGCGTCGTCGAGACAGGCTCGTTCTCGGCAGCCGCCGTCGACCTCGGACTGACGCAGCCCGCGGTCTCCCGGCAGGTTTCGGCGCTGGAGGCTCATTTCAGCTCCAGGTTCCTGCACCGGACGACGAATGCGCTTGCGCTGACCGCAGAGGGCGAACGCATGATTCCGCTGGCACTGAAGGTCATCGAAGCCGTCGATGCGCTCGGCGAGACGGCGGATCGGGAAGGGGCAGCGGCATCGGGAAAGGTCAGGCTCAGCGTGCCGGCTCCCCTCGGCCTATATCTGAGCGACCGCCTGCCGGCACTGCTCGATGCCCATCCACGGCTGCAGCTGGAGCTGATCTTCCGCGGAGAACCATCCGACCTGGTTGCGGAGGCGATCGACCTCGAGGTCCGGCTCGGCGATGCGGGCAGCAGCGGCCTGATCTGCCGGCGCATCGGCTGGACGACGGCATTTCTCGTCGCCTCCCCCGACTATCTCAAACGAAGGGGCGCGCCGCGCAGCCCGGAAGACCTCCCGGGCCACGATTGCATGTGCTACGACCGCGGCGGCAATGGGCGATCCTGGCGCTTCTCCAACGGAGCGGATGACATTGCGGTGCGCGTTGCCCCGCGCCTCGTCGCCAACAACCCGGTCGCCGTTCATCGCGCAGCGCTCATGGGCGGCGGTCTTGCCATTCTCTCCCATATCTTCGTGAACGATGACATCGAGGCCGGACGGCTGACGAATGTGATGCCGGGCTTTCCACCCCTGAGGCTTCCGATCAACGTCGTCTATCCGTCCCGCCGCAATCTGCCGCTACGCGTCCGGACGGTTCTCGATTTCATGATCGATGTCGTGCGCCAGGATGCCCTGATGGCATCGGCCGGATGACGACGTTCCGGCATGCCGCAGAACCGATGCGCGCCGCCTCCGCGCAACCAGCCGGCAAGCCGCCGTGCGCAGTTTGGCCGCAAGAACCGGGGTGCTGGCGGGCCCGCCTCGGTCGATCCTGCCCCCGGAAGCAATTCGACCGCGCGGGAGACCGACATGCCGACATCCGCCCAGGTGAGCCGCCCGATGACGCCGCTCGAATGGACCATGCTCCTGGCCCTCGCCACGGTCTGGGGCGGCTCGTTCTTCTTCAACGCGATCGCGGTGCGCGAACTGCCGGTCTTCACCGTCGTGGTCGCGCGCGTCGCGCTCGCCGCGCTGCTGCTGTTCGGCCTCCTGAAGGCCCTCGGCCAGTCGCTGCCGAGCGACCGGCGCGTATGGGCCGCCTTCTTCGGCATGGGCCTGCTCAACAATGCCATCCCCTTCTCGCTGATCGTCTGGGGCCAGCAATCGATCGCCTCGGGCGTCGCCTCGATCCTCAACGCCTCGACGCCGCTCTTCACCGTGCTCCTCGCCCATGCCCTGACGTCGGACGAAAAGATGACGGGCAACCGTCTCGCCGGCGTCGTCATCGGCTTCGTCGGCGTCGCGGTGATGATCGGCCTCGATGCCGCCCAGACGCTCGGCAACCACGTCGCGGCCCAGCTCATGTGCCTCGCCGGCGCGGTCTCCTATGCGCTCGCCGGGATTTTCGGCCGGCGCTTCCGGGCCATGGGCGTCGCCCCGCTCGCCACCGCGACCGGCCAGGTGGTCGCCTCCAGCATCCTGCTCATTCCGCTCATGCTGGTCGTCGACCAGCCCTGGACGCGGCCGCCGCCGAGTCCCGCCGCGATCGGCGCGCTGATCGGCGTCGCGGCACTGTCGACCGCCCTCGCCTACGTCCTCTATTTCCGGATCCTGGCGACGGCCGGCGCCACCAATCTGCTGCTCGTCACCTTCCTGATCCCGGTCAGCGCCATCCTGCTCGGCATCCTCGTCCTCAACGAGGCGCTGCTGCCGAAACACCTTGCCGGCATGGCCCTGATCGGCCTCGGCCTTGCCGCCATCGACGGCCGGCCCTGGCAGGCACTGCGCCGCCTTGGCGCCGGCGGCGCCAGGCCGCGCGGTCGCGGCGATCTGCCGTCCGGCTGAAGGCCGGCGCGGCCGGCGCCAGCGTCTCCCGGCTTGACGCTACGTGAAGAAACGTCGCACAACGTCACGGTCGCGCCGTCCTCGTCACAGCCGCCGCCCGATCCTCGTCGGGGGCGGCCAGCACCGTGAGATCAGTCGACCGTGAACATGCTCAAGGCCTGGTGGAGGATGCTGGCATCGCCGCGCCTCGATCTCACCCTTGCCACCCATAGCGGTCTCACCACGCGCATCGTCGGGCGCCCCGGCGCCATTCTTGACGATGCCGATCTCGACCGCCTGGTCGCCGGCCTCAGGACGGTCGCCGCGCGCACGCTGGCGGCGGGCGAGCTCACCTATGGCGTCTTTTCGGGCGACCGGGAGCGGCTGTCGAAGACCATCGTCACGCTGATCACCGAGACCGCGACCGGCAAGCCGATCGCCTTCAACGCCCTCGCCCTGATGGATACGACCGTCGACGGAGAGCCCGCCGAGGTCATGCATCTCGGCCTCGTCATGGTCGACCCCGACGTCCGCGGCAAGGGCCTGTCCGGCGTGCTCTACGGCCTGACCGTGTTGATCCTGTTCCTGCGCGGCGGCCTGCGCCCGCGCTGGATCTCCAACGTGACGCAGGTGCCGGCCGTCGTCGGCATGGTCTGCGAGACCTTTTCCGACGTCTTCCCCTCGCCCGATCCCGGCGCGCGCCAGAGCTTTGCGCATCTCAGCCTCGCCCGGCAGATCATGCGCCGGCACCGCGCGGTTTTCGGCGTCGGCGCCGATGCCGGCTTCGACGAACGACGCTCGGTGATCACCAATGCCTATACCGGCGGCTCCGACGACCTGAAGAAGAGCTTCGAGGCGGCGGCGGCGCATCGCGAAGCCCGCTACAACGACTTCTGCCGCAAGGAACTCGACTATGTGCGCGGCGACGACATCCTGCAGCTCGGCCGCATCGACCTCGCCGCAGCGCGCCGCTATCTGATCGGCCAGCTGCCGCGCGGCTCGCTGCCGGCTGTCGCCGGAGCGGGCCTGTTCGTCATGCTGCAGCGGCTGGTCCTGCCGGTGCTGCATTGGCTCGACACGACAAGACCCTTCGGCACGCTCCGGCCCGGCAATGTCCCTGCGGACCCGCTCGGCCCCCCTCGCGGCGGCTCGCTGCCGCCGCCGGCACCGGACAGCACGGCATGACCTCCTTCGACTATGGCCAATTCACCACCCGCAACATCGGCTTCGTGACGCCGGCCGAGCAGCAGCGGCTGCGCGAAACCATCATCTTCGTCTGCGGCGTCGGCGGCATGGGCGGCGCCGCCTTCATGGCGCTGGTGCGCGCCGGCATCGGCCGCTTCGTCATTGCCGACATCGACGTCTTCGAGGTCTCCAATCTCAACCGGCAGGTCTTCGCCACCGCCGAGACCATCGGCCGGCCGAAGGCCGAGAGCGCTGCTGCGGCGGCGCGCGCCATCAACCCCGACATCGCGATCGAGGTCGTCGGTGCCGAATGGGTCGACCGTCTCGCCGAGATCGCCGCCCGCTGCCGGATCATTGTCAACGGCATGGACGACATTCCCGCCGGCATTCATCTCTACCGCACAGCGGCCGCCGCCGGCGCGACCGTGATCGACGCCTACATGTCGCCCCTGCCCTCGGTCACCGTGGTCCGGCCCGAGGACCCGCGGCCGGAACAGCGGCTCGGCTATCCGACCGTCGGCAAGCCCTGGCGCGACATCGGCGAAGCCGACCGGCGCGCCGCCATGCTCGCTGAAATCGAACATGTCATGCTGCATTCCTCCTCGCGCCGCCATGTCGATCTCGCCATTGCCGCCGAGGTCGCGGCCGGCCGGCGCAGCCGCATGTCCTTCGCGCCCATGGTGATCTCCACCGGCATGCTGATGGCCTACGAGGCGATCGCACTGGCGCTCGGCAAACGCACAGGCACCGACTGCCGCGGCTGGTTCTTCAATCCGCACGCGCCCAAGGTCGAACGGCCGCTGCCCGGCCCGGTCGCCGCACTCCTGCGGCCGCTGGTGCGGCGGGCCCTCAAGCGCATGGTGGGCGGCTGATGGGGCCGGGCGTCGCAGCGGATTCGATCGTCAACCTCTGCGGCGCCGGAGGCCTCGCGATCGCGATCCTGATCTTCCGGGCGCGCGACCCGCAGGGACCCCTGACCCGGCGCTTCGCTTTCGTCCTCGGCATCGTCGCCTTCGTCCTGCTCGCGCGCGGCGTCGGCTGGCTGACCGGCAGCGCCACGCTCGAACAGCTCGCCGTCGCCGCCGCCGCGATCATTCCGCTCGGCGCACTGCTCGTCGTCGAGGGCATGCTCCGCCGGCATGCGCCGCGCGCCGTCAAGCTTGCCGTGCTGGCCGGCACGCTGGTCCTCGCGCCGGCCGGCCTGCTGGCCGGCGGCGACTGGGCCGAGCGCATCGAAATGGCGCTCGCCCTGTTCCAGCTCGCGACCTTTGCGGTCTGCGGCCTCCTGCTGTTGAGCCGCGACCGCGGTTCGCTGTCGGAAGCCGAGAACCGCGGCGTCTTCAGGCTCGGCATCGCCGCTCTCGCGGTGCTGCCGTTCATCCTGTCCGACTTCCGCGCCTTCTTCCCCGGCGTGCCGGTGCGGGCGGGCGCCCTCGGCGCCCTGCTCGTCGTCACCTTCGCGCTGGTGGCCGACACCGCCAATGACGGCCGGCGCGGCCACGTCCTGATCCTCGGCCTGCGCATCTCGGCCGGCCTGTTGCTCGGCCTCGCGCTCGCCGCGGTCGCGCCCATTGCCGATACGGCGGACGTCATCCGCTTCGCCGCCGTGACCCTCGCCGGCATCCTGTTCATCGGCCTCCTCGTCGATGCCGCGCGCGCCGTGGTCGGCGCCGGCGCGCCGGGCCTGCTCGACCGGATCGCCAACGCCCCGCCCGGCACGCGCGACGAACTGATCGCGGAACTCGCCCGCCATCCGCCGTTCGAAGGCGCCCGGCGCCTTTCGGCCGCCGACCTTCTCCCGTTCGATCCGGAGATCCTCGCCGTCGCCCTCGGCGACCGCCTGGTGGTGCGCCGCGCCGATCGGCCCTGGAACCGGCCGGCCGACGATCCTGCCGGCGAGCGCCTGGCCGCCCTGATGGCGACGTTCGGCGCAAGCCACCTCATCGTCATCGGCCGCGACCCGCTCGACCTCGTCGCCGTGCCGGTGCCGCTCGTCATGGCCGACAGGGCGAGCGAAACGGCGCTGCTGCTCGCCGCACGCCTGATCGCCGCGGCACCGGAGATGCGCGCATGATCGCGGTGACCTCGGGCGATGTCGCGGCAGCCTATGCCGTCACGGAGGAGGTCTACGGCCGGACCTCGCCCTATGTGCCGCCGATGCGGTCGGATTTCGCGCGGATGTTCGATCCGGCCCGCAACCCGTTCGTCACCGAAGGGCATGGCCGGTTCGCCCTGTTCGTCGCCTGGCGCGGCGGCCGGCCGGTCGGCCGCATCGCCGCGAGCGTGCACGACGCCTCCAACCTGAAGCACGGCACGCGGCGGGCGCAGTTCGGCTTCTTCGACTGCGCCGACGATGCCGAGGTGGCATCCGCCCTGCTCGGCGCGGCCGAGGACTTCGCCCGGGCGGCCGGCATGGCCGAGCTTTCGGGCAACTTCAACCTGACGGCCATGCAGCAGGTCGGCGTCGTCACCGCCGGCTTCGACAGCGCGCCCTATACCGACATGGTCTACAGCCCGCCCCACATTGCTGCGCTGCTGACCGCTCACGGCTATGCCCCGGCCTTCCCGATGACCACCTTCGAGACCGATCTCACCCGGCTCGACCCGCAGAGCCTGATCGGGCCGGCGCAGCAGGCGGTCCTCGACGACCCGGCCTTCCAGTGGATGCCGATCGACCGCGCCCATTTCGACACGCGCCTTGCCGAGGCACGGGCGGTGCTGAACGACGGCTTTGCCGAGAACCCCATGTTCGTGCCGACCAGCCCGGCCGAATACCGGTTCCAGGCCGGCGATATGATGTGGGTGATCGACAAGCGCATTTCATGCCTCGTCCACCATGCCGGCCAGCCGGTCGGCGTGGTCCTGGTCATTCCCGACCTCAATCCGCTGGTGAAGGCCGCGCGCGGCCGCATGGGTCTCGCCTTCGCCTGGCATTTCCTGCGCCAGCGCCTCACCAACCGGCGCGCCGTGCTGATCTACCAGTCGGTGTCGCGCGCCATGCACGGCCGCGGCATCAACGGGGCGATGCTGGCGCGTGTCGTCGCCGCCTTGAAGGCTGCCGGCTACGACCGGCTCGGCACGACCTGGATCGCCGACATCAACCGCCCGAGCCTCCGGCAGATGGAGAAGCTCGGCGCCAGGCCGCTGCACAGGCTGCACCTGTTCACCAAGGCCCTGACGCCCGCCCACCCGACGGAGGCGACATGATCGCGATCGATCGAGACCTGCTCGAAGCCCTGGTTGCCGAGGCCCGGCTCGCTCCCAGCGCGCACAATATCCAGCCGACCCGCGTCGGCCTCGACGGCGGCGCCATCCTGCTGCGCGCCGATCCGGACCGGCGCCTGCCCGCGGCCGATCCGACCGGCCACGACGTCCGCCTGTCGCACGGCGCCTTCCTGGAAGGCCTTTCCCTCGCGCTCGGCCGGCGCGGCCTCGTGCTTGCCGACATCGCATTGGCGGGCGATGGCGCCGCCTCCGCCATAGCGCGCCTGACCATCGCCGCGGCGCCCGCGGGCGAAGCCGCCGATCCGCTCGAACGCCGGGTCGCGACCCGCGCGAGCTGGCGCGGCGGATTTCGCGCGCCCGATGCCGCCGCCGGGGCGGCCTTGGAACGCCTGCGCGCGGCGAATTCCGACCTTCTCGTCGTCGACGACCGCGAAGCATTGCGCCGGATCGGGGCGCTCGCCGACCGCGCCGCCCTCGCTCTTCTGAGCGAGCATGGCCCGCGGACCGAGCTCCTGGCCTGGATGCGTCTGTCGAAGCGCCATCCGGACTATCACCGCGACGGGCTCAATGCCGAGGCCATGGCCCTCAGCCGCATCGAGGCCTTCGCCGCCGGCCTGGTGCTCGGCCCCCTGTTCGCGCCGCTCTCGCGCCTGGGGCTCGCCGCCTCGCTGGTCGCCGAAGCGCGCAAGAGCGCCGGGGCCAGCGCCCTCGTCCTGTTCCACCGGCCGGAGGGCGAAGACCCGCTCGTCAGCGGCCGTGCCTTCTACCGCGCCTGGCTCGGCTTCGATGCCGAAGGGTTTGCCGCCTGCCCCATGTCCGTCCTGGTCGACTGGCCCGAAGCGAAAGCCGATCTCACCGCGGCGCATCCGCCGCCCGCCGGCCGCCGTCTCGTCAACGTCTTCAGGATCGGCCTGCCCGACCGCGCGAGGCCGATCGTCCACAGCCGGCTGCCGGTGGCGGAGCTTCTGGGCGAATAGCGAATGGCGAGTGGCGAACGAGGTCGCTGCGTGACGGCCCCCTTCGACGGCCCTCCATTCGCTATTCGCCACTCGCCATTCGCTCTCACAACAGCTTCAGATATTCGATCAGCGCGCGCCGCTCCTCGGCGCTCAGGTCCGACACCTCGCGCTCGTGGCCGCGATTGGAGAAACCGGTCCGGCGCGTATCGATCTCGACCGATCCGGCAAAGGGCCGGTAGTCCGAAGGATCGCGCCAGACGCCATCGGGGCCTGGTGCGAGCGCGAGGCCGACATTGGCGAGGTCGAGCCGGTGGCCGCCCACCATGAACCGCGTGGGACGCGTGTCCGGTTCCAGCAGATGGCGCAGCGTCGGCACCGATCCGTTGGTGAAGTAGGGCGCGGTGGCCCAGACGCCCGATAGCAGTGGCGCCGCCAGCCGCCCGGTCGCCGCCGCGGTCAGGTAGCGGGAATAGACCGTCGCATTGACCCGCCCGGCGAGCGCCTGGTCGAAGGCCTTCACCCGGCTCATGTCGGTGCCCACATCGCCGGCCCAGTTGGGGAAGGCGGTCAGCCGCGGCCGATCGAGATCCTCGTCATAGGTTCCGTGGCAGACGGCGCAGGCGCGCACATAGACTGCCCTGCCGGACGGCAGGAGACCGCGGTCGACGGGCCCGGGAAAGCGTTGCGGTCGATACTGGCCGAGAAAGCCGGCAATCTCGGTGAAGGCGGGGATCGCGGCGAGCGCCCGCTCCGGCGCCATGCCCATGCTGGGCACGGTGAACAGCGAACCGATGCGCGCGAGATCCCGCGGATCGGCCCTGGCCGCCGCCTCCGCCGTGCGAGGCGCGAAACGCGGCGCGCCGGGCGGCGCATAGGCCCCGTCGGCGAGCAGGGCGCTGCGGAAGGCGCGGTCGGCGAGGTCCGGAATGGAGACATACCCCCCCGCGGCCAGGCGATGGCCCGCGGGCACCAGGCCCAGCCTGAACTTCAGCGCGGCGACGCCATTGGTCAGCCCCGGCGCGCCGTTGCCGAAGGGCAAGGGCTGGTCGCCGCCGGTCACCAGTTCGGCCATGCGGGCGCGCGCCCGCGGCAGCACCAGCCAGTCGAGGCTCAGCCGCTCGCGCCAGGAGAGATCTGGAAACAGCTGGTCGATCGCACGCCAGAGCGCCGCCTCGTCAGCAAAGGCCAGCTTCAGCGCGCGATAGACGCGCTGGGCATAGGCTTCGAGGTCGAGCGAGGTGTTCGGCATGCCGAGCATCGGCCGGGACGGCGTCGGCCGCCCATCCGCGTCGTAGGCGGTGCCGCCATGGCAGGCCGCGCAGCTCAGATTGACCGCGGTCACGCGCAGCGGCGGAACGAGCCGCTCGACGCGGCCCCGGACAAGGCCGAGCGGCAGGCGCGGCCGCTCGCCCGGCGCCGCTTCCGGATAAAGGAAGCCGACCGCAAGGAAGGCCGCCTCGACCTGGTCGGGCGAAACCTTGCCGGCATCGCCGCCGGTCGCGTCCAGCGCCAGCGCCGCGCTCAGCACCACCCAAGGCAGAGCCGAAGTCTCCAGCGTATCGAGATCGAGATTGCCGAGATCGCCATGAGCAAACTGGAGCGTGCCGCGGAGCCGCGCGTCGTCGGGCAGCACCGCGGGCAGGCGATCGGACCGGGCCGGCGCGCTACGCGTCAGTTCCCAGGCGGCGAGAATGCCGATGGTGGCAAGCGCTGCCACCGCTGTCGCGACGGCGCGGATCCAGGGTCTTCGGCCAGGTCTGACGGTCATCGGGCCTTCCGGCGCTCAAGATCACGGCGCGAATGCTATGGCCGCCGCAGGCGGCGGGAACAAGGCAGGGCCGGCGTGCCAGCTCAGCGCAGCGTGCCTTTCAGGCGCATGACGTAGCCGATGACTTCGGCCACCGCCTTGTAGTGCTCCTCGGGCACTTCCTGGTCGATCTCGACGGTCGCGTGCAGGGCGCGGGCTAGCGGCTGGTTCTCGACGATGGGCACCTGCGCGCCCGTGGCGATCTCGCGGATCTTCAGGGCGATGAGATCGGCACCCTTGGCGACGCAGACCGGCGCGGTCATGCCCGACTCGTAGCGCAGCGCCACGGCGAAGTGTGTCGGGTTGGTGATGACCACCGTCGCCTTCGGCACGTTGGCCATCATGCGCTTGCGCGACCGCTCGCGCCGGATCTGCCGGATCTTGGCCTTGATCTCGGGATTGCCGTCCGACTGCTTGAACTCTTCCTTCAGCTCCTGGAAGGTCATGCGCTGGCGCTGATACCAGGAGCGGTACTGGTAGAAATAGTCGCCCGCCGCCAGCACCGCGAGAATGGCGACCACCGCATAGAGAATGCTGAGGATGATGCCGAGCGTGTGCGGCAGCAGCGCCGCGACGTCCATGCGCACCAGCGCGTCGATCACCTGGCGCTCCGGCCAGAGCACGGCGAACATGACCGTGCCGACAATGCCGATCTTGGCGAGGCCCTTGATGAAATTGACCAGGGCTTCCTTGCCGAAGATCCGCTTGAAGCCGGACATCGGCGAGATCTTCGAAAATTTCGGCTTGAGGCTTTCGCCCGACAGCACCAGCCGGTGCTGGATCATGTTGCCGGCAATCCCCGCAAGGAACAGGCCGAGCAGCGGCAGCCCGATGGCGGCCGCCACCGCCAGCGCCATCGACAGGAACAGCTGCATCAGCCCGGCCCTGTCGACCGTAACGAGATCGGCATTGCCGATCAGGGCCTTCAGGGGCTGGGCGAGGTTGCTGGCCGACCCCATGGCAGTGACCGCGACCAGCAATGTCGCGGCGAACAGGATGAACCAGGCGACGAGATCCTGGCTCTTGGCGACGTCGCCCTTCTTCAGCGCGTCATCGAGCTTCTTCTGCGTCGGGTCCTGTGTCTTCTGGTCCTTGTCGTCGTCGCCCTCGGCCACCCGTCACCTCCGGCCGACGGCGAGTTCGTGGAGCAAGGTCTCCAGATGGCCGGTGTAGTGGACCATCATGACGCCGATGACCAGCATCAGGATGAGGAAGCCGACGCCGATGGACAGCGGCATGCCGACGAAGAAGACCTGCATTTGCGGCATCAGCTTGGACAGCACGCCGAGGCCGACATTGAACACCAGCGAGAAGACGAGGAAGGGCGCCGCCAGCTGGATCGCCACCATGAACGCCTTGCTCATGGCGCCGAGAACGAACATGGCCGCATCCCCGGAGATCGGCAGGACACCGGGGCGCAGCACCGAGAAACTGTCGGAGATCGCCGCAATGACCAGGTGATGCAGGTCGGAGGCGAAGACCACGGCAAGGCCGGTCAGGGTCAGGAAGGTGCCGATCACGGCGCCCTGCTGGCCCTGGGTCGGATCGACCTGCATCGCGAAGCCCAGGCCCATGGAATTGGCGATCACGACGCCGGCGGTCTGCAGCGCCGAGACGGCGATGCGCCCGGCCATGCCGAGGGTGAAGCCGACGGCGAGCTCCTGGAACAGCAGCATGGCGATGCCGGCCGGCCGGCCGAGATCGACGGCATAGGCCAGCCGGTGCAGCGGGAACAGCACCAGCGTCAGCAGCACGGCGACGCCGAGCCGGACGCGCATCGGCATGGCGCGCTCGCCGAGCCCCGGCATCAGCATCAGCATGGTGCCGACCCGGGCGAACATCAGGACGAAGACGACCGCAAAATCAGGCGTGAACGAGAAGGTCATGCCGGCATGCCCTCCCGCGCAGATCGACCCGCGCGATCAGACCTGATTCACCCGCCCGTGACCACCTTGGCCATGACGCGGGCCATGCAGCCGGCCATGAGGTCGCCCATGAACGGCAGAGTGATGAGCATGGTGGCGAAGATCGCGAGAATCTTCGGCACGAAGACCAGGGTCTGTTCCTGGATCTGCGTCAGCGCCTGGAACAGCGACACACCGACGCCGACGACCAGGCCGACGACCATCAGCGGCGCCGACACGAGGATCACGGTCAGGATGCCGTCGCGCGCCACGTCGAGAATATCGGCGGGGGTCATGGCGGCCGTCAGATCTGCATCCGCATGATCTCGTCATAGGCCTGCACGACCTTGTCGCGCACCGAGACCAGTGCCTCGATGGCCGTCTCGGTCTCCGAGACCGCGGTCACCACGTCGATGAGATCGGCGCGGCCGGCAGCCATCTGCTGCGAGCGCTGGTCGGTCGCCCGCGTCGTCTGCTCGAGGTTCTGCAGGGCGGCGTTCACCAGTTCGCCGAAGCCGCCGGGGCCGCCCTGGCCCGTCGCGCGCTGCAGGGATTGGGGCGCGAACAGGCGCGCCGTATTGGCATAGGCGTCTGCGGCAAGGGATGATGTCGACATGGTCATGCTTTCAGAAGGTCGATGGTGCGCTGCAACATGCGGCGCGTCGAGGTGACGACGTTGAGGTTGGCCTCATAACTGCGCTGGGCCTCGCGCATATCCATCGCTTCCACGAGGGAGTTCACGTTCGGGATCTTGACGAAGCCGCGGGCGTCCGCGGCCGGATGGTTGGGATCGTAACGCGTCTGGAAGTCGCCCTGGGTCTGGCGCACCGGCCCGAGCTGAACGGTGGTCGCCTGCAGCTCGCGATCGAAGCTGGTCCGGAACGTCGGCACCTTGCGCCGATAGGGATCGCCGCCGGCGGTCTCGGCGGTCGAATTGGCGTTGGCGATGTTCTCCGCCACCACCCGCATGCGGCCGGCCTGGGCGCGCATGCCGCCGGCGGCGATGCGCAGCGACCTGAGGAAATCAGTCGACATGGGCCTGGCTCCTACCGTTTGCCGAGCGCGGTGCGGATCAGGCCGAGCGAGCGCTGGTAGAGGCCGGTCACGGCCTGGTAGTCCATCTGATTCTGGGAAACCTTCAGCATCTCGTCTTCGAGATTGACGCGATTGCCGTCGGGCGTCGTGATGACGCCGGTGTCGCGCCTGACCTGATAGCGCGAGCCGCCGGGGTCGGAACCGGCAATGTGGCGCGCATCGGTCAGCCGCGTCGAGACGCCCGAGGGCTGCGCGCCCTGGACGAGATCGTTGAAGCTCAGCGCGCGCAGGTCGCGCGCCCGGTAGCCCGGCGTCTCTGCATTGGCGACATTCTCAGCGAGCAGCTTCTGGCGATCCTGGTGCCAGCGCATGCGGTCCCTGAGCATGGAAAATATCGGAATATCGGCAGCCCCCACGGGAATCTCCAGCCCCTTTCCCACTGGGCAAAGAATGCCGCCCGCATGGTTAACATCCCGTTAAGGGCAACACCCTGTTAACTTATCCCCATCGCGATTTGGCGGAGGCCGCCATGAACCGCTAGGCTCGGCGAAATCGACCTTCCGGACGCCCCGATCGGCCGGCCTTCTGCCCCGCCGGGCCCGATTTCTGGGGCTGGCCGCCACGTCGACCGCTTGGCGGCATAGCTCGGCGGAGCGATCCGGGTTAACCATCCGGAGAGGTTCAGACCGGCAAGCCTTGCCGGCTCCGTTAACCTCAACATAAACTTAACGGGCCTGAATGCGCCCGCTGCCGGTATGCATGGGATCGGTTCTGATGAATTTCATATCCAATCTTCTCGGTCCCAACGCGCCGCTCGCGCTCAATTTTGTCGTCGCCTTCTTCGTCGTTCTGCTGCTGATCGGGTTGGCCGCCTGGGTGTTCCGCATGGTGCGCGGCCGGGGGCTCGGCATTGGCGCTTCCGCGCGCGGCCGGCAGCCACGCCTGGCCGTCCTCGACTATGCCGATGTCGACGCCCGGCGAAAGCTGGTGCTGATCCGCCGCGACAATGTCGAACACCTGATCCTGCTCGGCGGGCCGACCGACGTGGTGATCGAGAACAATATCGTGCGCGGCGTGCCGGTTCAGGCGAGCGCCCTGCGCGAGGTCACGGCCGCGGCGATCAGCGAGCCGCCGCCGCCCGCGCCGGTGCCGGAA
>NZ_JAPSET010000052.1:0-39615 GCF_026847585.1 Phreatobacter sp. AB_2022a | reverse complement strand
CGGTTTTCGACGACCATCCGGGCGCCTCCCCAGCCACCTCGGCCACGATCCGGCCGGTCTTCACCGATTCCGGTCGTTCCTCAAGAATGTCGCCGGCGTCGACGGGACGCGCGAATGCGTCGTCGCCCTTGATCAGCAGCCAGTTCTCGCGCCGCTCCCGCGGCTTGCCACGCATCCGGACCAGATGCCACCGGCCGGCAAGCTTCTCGCCGCGGAGCTCGAAGTCGAGCTGGCCCTTGGCGTAGCCCTTGCGGGCATCGCCGATCGGCGACCAGCTGCCGCGATCCCAGACGATGACGGTGCCGCCGCCATATTCGCCTTTCGGAATCGTGCCTTCGAAATCGCCATATTCGAGGGGATGGTCCTCGACATGGACGGCGAGGCGCTTCTCGCCCGGCGCGAGGCTCGGCCCCCTCGCGACCGCCCAGCTCTTCAGCACGCCGTCCATCTCCAGCCGGAAGTCATAGTGGAGACGCCTGGCGTCATGTTTCTGGATGACGAAGCTGTGGCCGCTCTTGCGCCGCCGCCCGCCCCGCGGCTCCGGCGTCGCGGCAAAATCCCGCTTCTTCCTGTAGGTCCCGAGCGCCACGGCTCACCCCGCCCGGCGCCGCGGCGCGCTCGTCTTCGCCCCCCTGCGGCGTGCCGGAGCGGCCGCCTTGCGGCTGCGCGGCTTCGGGGCCGGGCGGCCGGCGCTCTCGCGCAGCGCGGCCATGAGGTCGAAGCCCTTCTCGCGCGGTGGCGGCCGCGCCTTGATCTTCTTGCCCGCGAGCTTCGCCTTGACCAGATCGGCCAGGGCCGCCTCGTACCGGTCGTCGAACTGCGCGGCGTCGAACCGGCCCGTCTTGGTCTCGATGATATGCTCGGCAAGCTCGAGCATCTCCCCCTCGATCTTCTGACTGCCGATATCGCGGAAGGCCTCCTCGGCCGGCCGGACCTCGTAGTCGTAGTTCAGCGTGGTCGCGATCAACCCGTTGCCGTGCGGCCGGATGAGCACCGATCGCACGCGACGGAACAGCACCGCGTGCGCGATCGCCGCGACCTTCTTCCGGCGCATGCCCTCGCGCAGCAGGACGAAGGCCTCTTCCGTGCTCCTGTCGGCCGGTGTCAGATAATACGGCTTGTCGAAATAGAGATCGTCGATATCCCCCGCGGTGATGAAGGCCGCCACCGACAGGGTCTTGTCGCCGTGGGGGACCGCGGCCGCGATTTCTTCCGGGGTCAGCACGACATAGTCGCCCTCGGCGACCTCGTATCCCTTGACCTGCTGGTCCCGCTCGACGGGCCTGCCGGTCTCGCTGTCGACGAACACCCGGTGGACACGGTGGCCGGTCGCACGGTTGACGACGTGGAAAGCAATCCGCTCGGAGGTCGAGGCGGCCGTATGCAAGGCCACGCGGCAGGTCAGCTCGCCGACGTTGAGATAGCCTTTCCAGATCGCTCGCGGAGCCATGCGGGACCTCGTGGCGCGGAGACCCGCCCAAAGCGGCCCTCGAGGGATTGACGCCGAGCCGGCCCGGGAAGTTCCCGCGGAAAGACCGGTCTTGCCGCGCATTGCATGGCTCCCCCCATTTGTGGTTGCAGCAGCCGAGGGAACCCCGGTACCCTGGCGCGGGTTTCACCACTGCCAGGGACTTCGGGCCGCAAGGCGTTCGCAAGAGCGCAGGAGGGACGTGCATGACGTCGAAAGTCCAGGCCATCGCTCCATCGACAAGTGATCAGGCCATGCGTCGCCAGGCCAGCGAACAGACCACCCTGTTCAACCTGACCGACCGCCTCTACCGTGCCTCGACGATGGACGAGGTCTATGACGCGGCCTTCGACGCCCTGTATGATGCACTGGGCTGTTCCCGCGCCGCGATCCTGCGGTTCGACCGCGGCAATATCATGCGGTTTGCCGCGTTCCGCGGCCTGTCCGCGAACTATCGCGCGGCGGTCGACGGGCATTCGCCCTGGTCCCGAACCGATCACGACGCGCAGCCGATCCTTATCGGCGACGTGTCGAATTCCCACCTGCCGGATCACCTGAAGCAAGCCATTCGGCGCGAGGGCATCCACGCCCTGATCTTCGTGCCCCTCGCCGGCGCCCATGAACTGATGGGGAAGTTCATGGCCTACTACGATATGCCGCGCGTGTTCTCGCCGGGCGAGGAAAAGCTCGCGGTGCTGATCGCGCGCCAGCTCGGCTTTGCGATCGAGCGCCAGATCGCCGACAGGGCGTCCCGTCGGCTGGCGGCCCTGATCGAATCCTCGCACGACGCGATCATCGCCAAGGATCTCGACGGCATCATCACCGACTGGAATCCGGGCGCCCAGCGCCTGTTCGGATACCGCGCCGACGAAGTCATCGGCCAATCGATCATGCTGCTCATTCCGCCCGATCGCCAGGACGAGGAACCGACGATCCTCGCCCGCATCCGTGCCGGCGAGCGCGTCGATCACTACGAAACCGTCCGCCGGCGCAAGGATGGCAGCCTCGTCGACATTTCACTGACCGTCTCGCCGATCAAGGACGGGACCGGCCGGATCATCGGCGCATCCAAGATCGCCCGCGACATTTCGGACCGGCGCCGGGCGCGGGAACAGCGCGAGTTGCTGCTGCGCGAGATGAACCACCGGGTGAAGAACCTGTTCGCGCTGGCCAGCAGCATCGTCAATCTGAGCGCTGGTGAAGCGGCGACCCCGGCCGCGTTGGCGAGCAGGGTCGGCGAGCGGCTCGCCGCCCTCGCGCGGGCACACGAACTCACCATGGCGCCCGAGGCCGGCGGCCGGTCGCAGGACAGGACTTCGATCGGGCTCCATGACCTGATCGCAGCGATCCTTGCGCCCTATGCCGGCGACGACCGCAGCGCGCGTTTCGCGATCAGCGGCTACGACAGGCCCATCCCCGCGCGCCTGATCACGCCGCTATCGCTGCTGCTCCACGAATTTGCGACGAACGCGGCCAAATATGGCAGTTTTTCCGTGCCGCAAGGCCTGGTGGACGTCAGTTGCGGCGAGGTCCGGGGCGGCGTTGCGCTGCGCTGGCGCGAAGTGGACGGGCCCGCGGTTGCCGAAAATCGCAGCGAAAGCGGCTTCGGCAGCCGGCTGATCGCCGCCGCGGCGCGCCAGCTCGGCCGCCTGGACCGGCGCTGGCACGCCGACGGCGTCGCCATCGACCTCTTCATCGAGGCCGACAGGCTTCGCGAATGAGCAGACCGGCGCCCGCTGTCGAGGTCGCGCGGCCAGCGCGCGGTCGCGACAGGCCGATATCGTCGCGTGCCGACGTCTTTTCCTGGCTGCCGGCACGACGGCTCGGTCGACCCCGACGCCATAACCCGTCGACTTGCCGCGCGTATCCTCGATGATCGACGGCGCTTCGTCCCGCGTCCCGATGCACGACCGCAGTTGGCTGGCCCGGGCCTGGCGTCTCCTCGACATGCGGCTGGATGCGGGCCTTCGGAGCGGGATAGTCGTCGACGCGCGAGGCCATTGTGTTCAGCCCGGCCCCGGCCTGCTGCTTCATGGGGTGGGCGTCACGCGGCCGGTCGGTCCGATGGCCGTCGATCGTGGACATGGTGGTCTCCTTCCAGGCGGCGGCTCGGCCGCCCACGCTGGCCGTGGGCTTTGAGACGGAGTGCATCCCCGGAGCCGGCGCAAATGCCCGATCGGGCCCGAGACCGGCTGGACCGGTCGCCTGCATCCCCGGCGGCTGCAGTTCACGGTGACGCGACCGGAAAGCCGGCCCGTGGCGCCGGTGTTTCCACCGCCATGGCAAGAAATGGCCTCGGCCTCCGTCCGACATCGGAGCCAACCGGCGCGGGACCGGAGCGGCCTCCCGCGCCATTGGCGTCATGGCAAAAAAGGGCCCGCTCCGAATGAAGCGGGCCGTCAGTGGCTGGAGCAAAGGTCAGGCCCCCGACGCCAGTGCATGCGACTGGGCAGGTCGACGGCGCCGGGGACCGGTGGACCCTGAGGGAGTCCGGCTTCAGGGCCTCACGTGAAGCTAACGTACAGAATATGCGGGTTGTTTCGGCCTGGCGGTCAATAATGTCTGCCGACGGCGCGGCCCGGGTCCGGGCGGTCAGTCCGGTCTGCGGCGGGCGTGGCGCCGGACGCCTCGAACCGCCGCTGCCCGTCAGGCGGTCGACGGCGTCGATCCGCCATTGGCCCGCGCGGTCACGGCGCGCTGCTCGAATTCTCGGCGAATCCGTTCGAGGCTTTCGGCATCGAGCTGCTCGAGATCCATCAGCTCCTCGCGCGCACCATTGAGGCGCAGGATCAGCTCGTCCAGCTTGATCTGGATCGCCGTCGTATCGCGGTTCTGGCTGCTCTGGATCAGGAACACCATCAGGAAGGTGACGATGGTCGTGGCGGTATTGATCACCAGCTGCCAGGTATCACTGAAATGGAACACGGGGCCGGACGCGGCCCAAACCATGATCACGACGAAGGCCATGACCGTGGTGCTGGGCTTGCCGGCCCATAAGGCCGTCGCATGCGACAGCCGGTCGAACAGGGCGCCGTTCTTCTGCGTCAGCGACGAGTCCGGATTGTTCTCATGATCCGGCATGGAAGCCTCCTCTTCTGCACCCAGCCGTGTGATGTCATGAAACGAAGTCGCATGGGGCCCAATGGTTCCCGGCGCGCAATCGGGCGCAGCTGCGCCGGATCACGCGCGCTGTCGCCCGCGCCGGCACCAGGTCGACAGCCGGCCGGTCGACACCGGCCGGCCCGTCACTCAGCTTTTGGGCCGCCACAGGCGCGCGGTGTCGAAGCGCGCCATGTCGTCGACCAGCTTGACGAAATTCGCCGCCTGGAATTCGGCGGTGAGCCGGCCCTTCTCGGCGGTTGCGAGCGAGGCGTCGCCCGCCGTGCCGTCGGGATGGATGTCCTGCGCGATCCAGCCGAAGGCGTGGTTCACCGTCGGCCGGAGATAGGTGAACTCCGCCTCCATGCCGACCATGATCGGCTCGAAGCGCCTGGCCTGGCTCATGTCGACGAGCTCCGGTCGGAAATGCAGCATCAGGGACGTCTCGACATCGCCGCCGTGGATGCCGTGCTTGGCGTCGAGCTCGCCGAACAGGCCGGACGGCCGGCCGAAGGCGGTCCAGCTCGTGACCACGGCGAGCTGATTGCAGCGCACCCGCAATTCGCGCGCGACCACCTTCATGGGATCGAGGTTGCCGCCATGCGAGGTGAGCAGGACGATCTTGTCGATGCCCGCCCGCTTGACGCTCTCGCCAATCTCGATCCAGGAGCGCAGCACGGTTTCCGCCGACAGGGTCAGCGTTCCCTTGGAATGGATATGCTCGTTCGACTTCGCCACCGCCTCGATCGGCAGGAACAGCGCGGTCACGTCGGGCCCGACCAGCGGGAAGGCGGTCTCGATCATGCCCTTCATGATCGACGTGTCGGTGGAGACCGGCAGATGCGGTCCGTGCTGTTCGATGGCCGCGAGCGGCAGCACCGCCACCGTGCGGGCGGCGTCGAGCCGGTCGAAGTCGGTGGTCTTCAGGTCACCCCAATGGCGTGACGGCATGGGAGGTCTCCACAAACGAGGCGTGTTGGCGGTTGCATAAGCTGTGAGGGAACGCGCACATTCGTGCGCCTTCGCCGAGCCCGCCATGGCTTGCCACGGTTCGCGCCGGCTTCAAAGTTCTCAATGAGCGGGAGTGCCTTGATGAGTTTCGACCTGATCCTGCGCGGTGGGCGCGTGATCGACCCCTCGCAGAAGCTGGACGGCGTGCGCGACGTCGGCTTTTCCGGCGGCAAGGTTGCCGCGGTCGGCAAGGACCTGAAGCCGGGATCGGAGACCGAAATCCGCGACGTGACCGGCTATATCGTGACGCCGGGCCTCATCGACCTGCACACCCACGTCTATTGGGGCGGCACCTCGCTCGGCATCGACGCCGAGGACTTCTGCCGCACCTCGGGCGTCACCACCGCGATCGACACCGGCTCGGCCGGCCCGGGCAACTGGATGGGCTTCCGCAAGCATGTGATCGAGAAGAGCCAGGTCCGCATTCTCGCCTATCTCCATGTCAGCCATGCCGGCATCTACGGCTTTGACAAGCGCGTCATGGTCGGCGAAAGCCGCGAGATCCTGCACATGAACCCGGTGGCCTGCGTGGAGGTCGCCGACCAGAACCGCGACCTGATCGTCGGCATCAAGGTGCGCGTCGGCCTGCATGCCTCGGGCACCAACGGCGAGAGCGCGCTGGATCTCGCCCTGCAGGTCGCCGACGAGGTCGGCATGCCGCTGATGTGCCATATCGACCATCCGCCGCCGTCCTATGAACATGTCATCGGCCGGCTGCGGCCGGGCGACGTCCTGACCCACGCCTTCCGGCCGTTCCCCAACGCCCCCTGCACCGCGCAGGGAACGGTGAAGCCGGAAGTGCTCGCCGCCCGCAAGAAGGGCGTCATCTTCGACATCGGCCACGGCAAGGGTTCGTTCTCGTTCAAGACGACACGCAACATGCTGGCCAACGGCTTCGAACCGGATGTGATCTCCTCCGACGTGCACACGCTGTGCATCGAGGGCCCGGCCTTCGACCAGGTCACCACATTGTCGAAGTTCCTGGTCATGGGCATGCCGCTCGACCGGGTCATCGCCGCCTCGACGGTCAATGCCGCCATGGCGCTGAAGCGCCCCGAGCTCGGCAGCCTGAAGCCCGGCTCGGTGGGCGATGCCACCATCCTCTCGATCAAGGAAGGCCGCTTCGACTATGTCGACGTTCTCGGCGAGCACCTGATCGGCGATCGCAAGATCATTGCCGAGGGCACCGTGATCGGCGGCAAATGGTGGCACCCCAAGCGCTCGACGCGGTTCAAGAAGCTCGCGAGGGCGTGACGGTCCCGAAACGGGCGGCGCTCAGGCCGCCCGGATCCGGGCCAGGAACCCCGACACGGCCCCATCGAGCCGGCTCGATCCCTCCTTCAGCCGGGCTGCGGCCGCCGTCATCACGGCGGCGGCTTCCGACGTCTCGTCGGCCGCCCGGGTGACGCGCTCGATATCGGTTTCGACGGTCCGGGTTCCGCTGGCGGCATCGGCGACCGCGCCGGCGATGCCGTGGGTCACCGCCGACTGCTCCTCCACCGCCGCCATGATCGAGGACGAGACCGACGAGATCTCGCCGATCGTCTTGTTGATCGCCTCGATCGCCGCGACCGCCTCGGCCGTCACCGTCTGGACGGCGCCGATCTGGCTGGCGATCTCCTCGGTCGCCCGCGAGGTCTGCGAGGCCAGGCTCTTCACCTCCGAGGCGACCACCGCGAAGCCCTTGCCGGCTTCGCCCGCGCGCGCCGCCTCGATGGTGGCATTGAGCGCGAGCAGGTTGGTCTGGGCGGCGATCGCGCTGATCAGGTTGACGACATCGCCGATCTTCTGGGTCGAGACGACCAGCGTGCCGACAATCTCGCCGGTACGGGTCGCCTGGTCGACCGCCGAAATGGCGATCTGCTGGGCCTGGGCGGTGCGGCTCGAAATCTCGCCGATCGACGCGGCGAGCTCCTGCGCGGAACCGGCGGCGCTCTCGACGCTGCCGGTGGCGCCGGCCGAGGTTTCCGCGAGGACCTTGCCGAGCCCGGCGACATTGGTCGCCACCGTGCCGACCCGCCCCGAATTGCCGACGATCTCCTCAGCCGATCCGGCGACCGTCGCGACGACCGACTGGACGGTGGCGGCGAACTCGTCGGCGAGCACTGCCATGTCGCGGGCCCGCGCGGCCCTGTTCGCCTCCGCCTGCTCGGCCTCCGCCGCCTTCAGCCGCTCGACTTCCACGGCGTTGTCGCGGAACACCAGCACCTTGCGCGCCAGCGCGCCGATCTCGTCGCGCCGGGCGGTATCGGCGACATCGGTATCGGTACGGCCCTCGGCGATCGCCTCGACCGAGGCCGTCAGGCGCGACAGCGGCGCGGCGACACCGCGCAGGATGGTCCAGAAGGCGACGAGGCCGGCGACGAGCGCGAGGCCGATGGTCGCAATGATCAGCCGGGTCAGGCTCGTCTTGGCGTTCTCGACATCCTGCGAAAGCGCCGCGACGCGCCGGCTGTTCGCCTCGGCAAGTCCCGCCATCTCGGCATTCAGCCGCTGCCGTGTTGTCCGGTTCGCGTCATTGTCGCCGATGCCCCGGGCCGCAGCGTTGCCCTCGCTGCGGCCGGCGCGCGCCAGCTCCTCGCGCAGGCGGATGAAGGCCTCGGCCTCGTCGGTGAGGCGCTGCCGGCTGGCCGCCTCCTCGGGCGGCAGGAGCGCGGCCCATTCCTTGATGGTCGCCCGGAAGCGGGCGAGCTGCTGGTCCTGGCCGGCGGCGAAGCGTTCGAGCGCGGCCTTGTCCGAGGACATGTAGATGCCGCGCGATTCCATCACGACCGCAAAGATCAGCGCATTGGCGCGCTCGGCCATCAGCGAGATCCGGGCGGTCTGCTCGATGCCGTCGACCGCGGCCTGGTAGCGCTGGAAGCCGTAGACAGCGACGCCGCCAATGACGAGCGCGGCAGCGGCGAGGCCGCCGACAATGGCGACGAGACGGGTCTTGATCTGCATCGGTGGTCCCCCCAGCGATGAATTTTCTTGCGCTATGCATGAGAACGGCAGGGGAATGGTTAAGAACCCCCTAGCGAAACCGCTTGACCGACCTTCGGCGGCGGCAAATAGCCTAAAAATTGGTCATGCCAGCGCCGTGAAGGTGCCGGACGAGGGCGCGGCCCTTGCATCGCCGGACAAAAAGCGGCAACGAGCAGCCATGGCCATCCACCAGCCCCTGCCCGCCCCGCCCTATGATATTGCCGGTCTCGTCGAGGCGCTCGGCGATGTTCCCGTCGTCACCGAGCCGGTCGTCGTCCGCCGCCGCTCGCGCGACTTCTTCTGGTACTCGCCGATCCTGGCGGAGGAGCTGAAGGCGGTCGCCGGCGACATCATCGTCAAGCCGCGCAACGAAGCCGATGTGGTCAGGACAGCGGCCGCCTGCGCGAGGCTGCGCATCCCGCTCACCGTCCGGGCCGGCGGCACCGGCAATTACGGCCAGGCCATGCCGCTCGCCGGCGGCGTGCTGCTCGACATGACCGGGCTCGACCAGGTGCTCTGGCAGAAGCCCGGCATCGTCCGCGTCCAGGCCGGCATGAACCTGCTCAGCCTCGACAAGGCGACGCGCGAAAACGGCTTCGAGCTGCGCATGCATCCCTCCACCAAGCGCACCGCCACGGTGGGCGGCTTCGTCGCCGGCGGATCGGGCGGCATCGGCTCGGTCGCCTATGGCGGCCTGCGCGAGCCCGGCAACATCCTCGCCGCGCGCATCGTCACCGTGGAGGAGGAGCCGCGGATCCTGGAGCTGCGCCAGGACGCGGCGCAGAAGGTCAACCGCGCCTATGGCACGACCGGCATCATCACCGAGCTGGAAATGCCGCTGGCGCCCGCCTGGCCGTGGATCGACGTCATCGTCGCCTTCGACAGTTTCTGGGAGGCCTTCGAAGCCGGCCGGGCCGTCGCCATGGCCGACGGCGTCGTCAAGAAGCTGGTGACGCCGATCGCCGCGCCCATCCCCTCCTATTTCGGCGCGCTGAAGAGCGCCTGTCCCGAAGGCAAGAGCATCCTCGCCTGCATGATCGCGGAACCCTTCCTCGACAGCTTCAAGGCGGTGCTCGCCGGGCGCGGCACGGTGACCCACGAGGCACCGTCCGAAGAAGGGCCCGGCCAGGTGCCACTCTACGAATATTCCTGGAACCACACGACGCTGCAGTGGCTGAAGACCGACCGGTCGATCACCTACCTGCAGCTCCTCTATCCGCACGACCGCCTGGAGGAGAGCGTGCGGCTGATGATGGAGATGTTCGAGGGCGAGGTGCTGCCCCATCTCGAATTCATCCGCTTCGCCGGCCGCATCACCTGCAGCGCGCTGCCGATCGTCCGCTATACGACGCCCGAGCGCCTGAACGAGATCATCGCCCTGCACGAGGAGCACGGCGTGCTCGTCGCCAATCCGCATGTGGTGAGCCTCGAGGACGGCTCGCGCCACAAGCGCGCCGACGCCGATCAGCTCGGCTTCAAGGCCGAGGTCGACCCGATGGGCCTGCTCAATCCCGGCAAGATGCGCAGCTTCGTGCCGGTGCGCTGAACCGGGCGGGCGGAGCGACCGCCTCCATCCATAGTCGGTGGTTTATCCGTTGGGCGCCGGAGGCAGCCCTGCCTGCGCGTGGCCGCCAAGGCGCATGGCGATCGGCCGTTGACCTTCACATATCCATTCGGTTATATGTCAAATCAATAGCCATTGAGTTATTGATGCGAGCGGCCGACGACCATCATGCCCGAAGCTCATGACGTGCTGTTCAGAACGCTCGCCGACCCGACCCGGCGCGCCCTTTTCGAACGCCTGTGCCGCGACGGCGAACAGACCGTCGGCATGCTCACCGCCCATGCCGGCATCTCGCAGCCGGCCGTGTCGAAACATCTCGGCCTGCTGAAACAGGCGGGCCTGGTGCGCGATCGGCATGAAGGCCGCCAGACGCATTACAGCGCACAGCTCGGCGCGCTCGCCCCGCTGGTCGATTGGACGAGCCGGATGGCCGGTTTCTGGCAAAACCGTTTCGACGACCTCGAGGACCTGCTCAAAAGGATGGATCAATGACCGAAGCCGCGGCCGAAACACGCACTGTCGTCGTCGAGCGCGAATTCGCCCATCCGCCCGAGAAGCTCTGGCGGGCGCTGACCCAGCCGCACCTGATCGCGGAATGGCTGATGAAGAACGATTTCCAGCCGGCTCCGGACCATCGCTTCCGGCTCGAAGCCCATTGGGGCACGGTTGATTGCCGGGTTCTCGAAATCGAGGAGCACCGAAGCCTCTCCTACAGTTGGGCCGCCCAGGGCCTCGAGAGCATCGTCACCTGGACGCTGACCCCGACCGGCCGCGGCACGCAGCTGCGCATGGAGCAGACCGGCTTCCGTCCCGAGCAGCGCCTCGCCTATTTCGGCGCGCGCAGCGGCTGGCCGCAATTCTTCGACAAGCTCGACGAGGTTCTCGCGCGGGCCGCGTGACCCCGGCGCGAGCGAACCGCAGGCCCGGCCACGGCGTTGCAACGACGAGAGGGAACATGGCGGACGAGAAGCGCGCGACAGTGCGGAATCGCAAACCAGTCGCCGCCCGCAAGACGGTGGGTGGCGCCGGCGGCCCGGCGAGCGGCGATGCCGCATCGCGCCTGATCGACGAGCGCATCGCCGAACTTGGCGGATGGCGCGGCGAAACATTGGCGCGCATGCGCAGGCTGATCCTGGAGGCCCTCCCCGATGCGATCGAGGAATGGAAATGGCGCGGCACGCCGGTCTGGTCGCACGACGGCATCATCTGCACCGGCGAGAGCTATCAGAAGGTGGTGAAGCTCACTTTCGCCAACGGCGCCGGCCTGGCCGACCCGGCCGGCCTGTTCAATGCCAGCCTCGACGGCAATGTCCGGCGGGCGATCGATATCCATGAGGGCGAGACCGTCGATGCCGAGGCCTTCAAGGCGCTGGTCCGGGCCGCCGCCGCGCGCAATGGCCTGAAAGCCGGCAAGCGACGAGGCTGAGATGGCCGGCAAGGCCCCTCCGAAACCGCCGCCGAAATCCCGCGCCAGGCCGAAATCCGCCAGGCCCGCGGCCGGCTCCGGCGGCACCGGCCCGAAACCGGTGGTGCTGCTTTCCGGCGGCAATCCGCAGATTGCCAAGGCCGACGGCGACGCGCCGGTTCAGGCCTATATTGCGGCCATGCCCGGCTGGAAGCGCGGCGTCGGCGAGCGCCTGGACGCCCTCATCGCGCGGACCGTTCCCGATGTGCGCAAGGCGGTGAAATGGAACTCGCCGCTCTACGGCGTCGAGGGCCGGGGCTGGTTCCTCGGCATCCATACCTTCACCCGCTACGTGAAAGTGGCCTTTTTCAACGGCGCATCGCTCGAGCCTCCGCCCCCCGGCCCGAGCAAGGACGAGAACACGCGTTATCTCGACATCAGGGAAAACGATCCCATCGACGAAGCGGCGATCGCCGACTGGATCCGCCAGGCGGCCGCCCTGCCCGGCTGAGTGCCGTGAGTGCTCCCTCTCGGTGGAGAGGAACCTTGGGTTTCCAGCCTTCAGGCTATCGAACAGGTGCACTGCAGGCAGCTCGGCCGCCCTTCGAGGCTCGCGCAAGAGCGCTCGCACCTCAGGATGAGATTTGTCGAGTATTGCATCAGCCTTCTTGTACTGGAGCGTACCCCACCCGTCCGCGTCAGCAAGCGAACTGCAGATCTCTACTTACCTCATCCTGAGGTGCGAGCCGAAGGCGAGCCTCGAAGGACGGCCACGCTCGGTGCAAGGCACGGCATACCAATGCCCGAGCGATCAATTCTCGCGTTTCAGCGCGCTTTCGTGCCAGCGCCTGAGCAGCAGGTGCGAGACCCAGCTGGTCGCCAGGAAGATGGCGATGCCGGTCATCGAGATCATCAAGAGCGCGGCGAACATCCGGGGGATCTTGAGCTGGTAACCCGCCTCGAGGATGCGATAGGCAAGGCCCGAGGCCGAGCCGCCGGAACCGGCGACGAATTCGGCGACGACCGCACCGATGAGGGCAAGGCCGCCCGAGATCTTCAGGCCGCCAAGGAAATAGGGCAGCGCCGCCGGCAGCCTGAGATAGCGCAGCGTCTGCCAGCGCGAGGCGCCGTAGAGCTGGAACAGGTTGATCAGGTTGTGGTCGGCCGAGTTGAGCCCGAGGATCGTATTCGACAGGATCGGGAAGAAGGCGACGAGCCAGGCGCAGATCAGCAGCGACAGGTTGATGTCGCCGACCCAGATGATGATCAGCGGTGCGATCGCGACGACCGGCGTCACCTGCAGGATGACCGCATAGGGAAACAGCGACTTCTCCAGCCATTTCGACTGGGTGAACAGGACCGCGAGCCCGACGCCCAGCACGACCGCGGCGACCAGCGCCGCCGCGGTGATCTTCAGCGTCACCCAGAGCGAGGCCGCGAGCGAGGCTCCGTCCTCGACCAGCGTGCGGGCGATCAGCAGCGGCCCCGGCAGGATGAAGGGCGGGATCTCGCGCAAGCGGACGACCGCCTCCCAGGCGCCGAGCACGAGGATGCCGACGACGAGCGGCGCGATGATGCCGGGCCAGGTCTCGGTCGACACGCCCAGCACCTTTCGCTCCTCGCGATAGATCGGCCTGGCTTCGGCATCGGTGCCGTCATGGGCGACGGCGGGGGGCTTCACGGCTGCCTGGCTCATGCGGAGATCGCCTCCTTCAGCTTGTCGGAGGCGATCCGGCACCAATGGGCATAGTCGGCCGAGGTCCGGAACAGTTCGTCGCGCGGATAGGGCGCTTCCACCTTCAGGTCCGCCATGACACGGCCGGGCCTGGCCGCCATGACGACGATGCGCTGGGACAGATAGACGCTCTCGAACACCGAATGGGTGACGAAGACCGCCGAGAAGCGGTTGGCCTCCCACAGGCCGAGCAGGTCGTCGTTCAGCTTGTGGCGGGTGATCTCGTCGAGCGCGGCGAAGGGCTCGTCCATCAGCAGGATCTTCGGCTGGGTGACGAGCGCCCGGGCGATCGAGACGCGCATCTTCATGCCGCCCGAGAGCTCGCGCGGATAGCTGCGCTCGAAGCCTTTCAGGCCGACCAGGGCGAGCATGGCCGCGCCCCGCGCCTCGGCTTCGCCCTGCGGCACATGTTTCAGCTTCAGGGGCAGCACGACATTGGCCAGCGCGGTGGCCCAGGGCATCAGCGTCGGGTCCTGGAACACGTAGCCGAGCTCGTGGCCGCCGCCGATCTGGCTCTCGCCCGGCCAGTCGATGGTGCCGACGCTCGGCTCGCCGAGGCCGGCGATCATGCGCAGCAGGGTCGACTTGCCGCAGCCGGAGGGACCGAGCAGGCTGACGAACTCGCCGGCCGCCAGGTCCAGATTGACGTCGCGCACGGCGATCGTGCCGTTGGCGAACTGCTTCGACACATACTGGATCGAGACGAGCGTTCCGGCGCTCGCCGGCGTCGTGGCTGAAACGGAAACCGACACGTCAGGCCTTGCCCACGCCCTTGTTGATGAACCTCAGGTCATAGGCCTTCTTGTAGTCGAGACCCGGCGGAAACACCCCGACATCGCGCATCTGGGTGTAGAAGGTCTCCCAGCGCGCGTCGGTCATGGCCCCGATGCCGAGGGTCAGCGCATCGCCCGAGAGGACGATGCCGCGCTCGTTCATGACCTTCGCTGCATAATTGATCTTGGCGATGTCCATGTCGGGATTGTCGCGCATGATCGCCTTGTTGGCGGCTTCGACATTGGGCCCGCCCTTCAGATATTCGGCCCAGCCCTCGAGCGAGGCGGTGATGAAGCGCTGCACCACGTCGGTGCGCTCGTCCACCATCTTTCGCGAGATGTTGAAGGTGGTGTTGTAATTGGCGAAGCCGGCATCGGCGATCAGATGGGCGAGCGGGGCGACGCCGCTCTGCTGCTGGATGGCGAAGGGTTCGGAGGAGACGAAGCCCTGCTGGCAGATGTTCTTGTCGGCCAGGAACGGCGCCATGTTGAAGGTATAGGGCCGGACCTGCTCGTCGGTATAGCCGAAGCGCGCCCTCAGGAATGGCCAGTAGCCCGAACGGCCGCCGGCACCGACCAGGATCGTCTTGCCCTTCAGTGCCTCGAACGAGTCGTTGCCGACGCCTGGATGGCAGATGATGACCTGCGGATCCTTCTGGAAAATGGCGCCGATGCACAGGAACGGCATGTTTTCCCGCACATAGTGGATCGCCTCGAAGGAGTTCGACATGATGATGTCGACCCGCCCGCCGATCAGAAGCTGGGTCGGGTTCTGCTGCGGCCCGCCCATGCGGATATCGGCGTCGATGCCGTATTTGCGGTAGATGCCGTTGGTCACCGCGAGATAGAAGCCGCCATGTTCGCCCTGGGCGCGCCAGTTCGTCTGGTAGGATACCTTGTCGAGGCCCTGCGCCGTGACCATGCCCGACGTCGTGAGATAGGCGGCGGAGACGCCCGCCCCGAGCTTGAGGGCGGCACGGCGTGTCATGCGATGGCGGGACATGGCAACCTCTTGAGGTTCTCTAAACTGCACCACTAGTAGGACATGACGCTGGGAGCAACGCGCGTGCCGGTTTATCCTAAGCTTTTGCGCAGCTTTTCGGACCAGCCATGCATAAATTACCAGCATATTGCCGGCCTGTTGAGCGCCGGCCGCGCTTGATCCCCACGGGCGGGCAATGTCATGTCTGCGTGGTGAACATTCCCGTTTGCGGGGCGGAGCGCCACAGCGCGGCCGCGTCCGCTCGCACCGAGGACAGCCGATGACCGCGCCCGTTTCCGCCCTCGACCGGTTGCGCGCCGATCTGGCCGGCATTGCGCTTGCCGACGATGCCGCATCGATCCGCATGGCCAGCCGCGACTTCTTCTGGTTCTCGCCGATCCTGAAGACCGAGCTCGACGGGCGCCATGCCGAACTGGTGGCGACGCCGAGGACCAAGGACGAGCTGAAGCGCATTGCCGCGGCCTGCGCGCGCCACCGCATGCCGATCACCATCCGCGGCGGCGGAACGGGCAATTACGGCCAGGCGGTGCCGCTCGCCGGCGGCCTCGTCGTCGACATGCGCCGGTTCGACCGCATGATCTTCGCACGCAAGGGCGCCGCCCGTTTCGAGGCTGGAGCCAATCTCCTCGACATCGACAAGGCACTGGACCCGCACGGCCAGGAACTGCGCTTCCATCCCTCGACCCGGGCCCAGGCAACCATCGGCGGCTTCGTCGCCGGCGGCGCCGCCGGCGCCGGCTCCTGCACCTGGGGCCAGATCGACAATCTCGGCGCCGTCACCGCGCTGGAGGTGATGACCGTCGAGGCCGAGCCGAAGCTGATCGAGCTGCGCGGCAAGGACATCCTGAAGGTGATGCACGCCTATGGCGTCAACGGCATCATTACCGAGGTGGAGGTGCCGACCGCCCCCGCCCACGACTGGGCCGAGCGGATCGTCACCTTCGACAGCTTCATGGCCGCCGCGCGGTTCGGCGAAGCCTTCACCCAATGTGACGGCCTCGCCAAGAAGCTCGTCTCGATCCACGATCCGCGCATCGGCCCCTATCTGCGCCGCCTCGGCCCCTATCTCGAAGAGGGCCGTGCCTTCGCGGTGCTGATGATCTCCGAGCCGCAGGCCGACACGCTCGACCTGCTGATTGCCGACCATGCCGGCAAGGTCACCTATCGCCGCGGCGCCGAGGCGGCCAAGGCGGTCGCCTTCGGCACCCATACCGAGCGCGGTGGCCCCGGCCCGCTCTACGAATACACCTGGAACCACACGACGCTGCACGCCCTGAAGATGGACCCGTCCATCACCTATCTGCAGCTGCGCTATCCCGCGCCCGACAGCCTGAAACTGGTCGCCTGGGCCGAGAAGCAGTTCCACGACGACGTCTACCTGCATCTCGAATTCCAGCGCCGCCACGGCGAGGTCGTGCCATCCAGCCTGCCGCTGGTGCGCTACACCACGCGCGAACGGCTGGAAACGATCATGGCGGAGGCGACCGCCGCCGGCATCCAGGTCTCCAATCCGCACACCTATGTGCTGAACAATGCCGGCTGGAAGCAGATCAAGGCGCCCCAGCCCGAGTTCAAGCGCCTCGCCGATCCGCACGGCCTGATGAATCCGGGCAAGCTGCTCGGCTGGGAGACGGCCGGCCAGCAGGCTGCGGAGTAGCGCCGGCACCGGCCCGGGCGGCAGGGAGCCGGCCCATGCAGGCGCAATGGCAGATCAAGCCGAAACGCGGACTGGGGAAACTCGTTTTCGGCCTGTCGGCCGAAGAGGTCGCGGCCCTTGCCCCGGTCTACGGCACGCCGAGCCTTTTCATGACGCATCACCACATGGTCGAGGCGATCGAGACCACGATCGCGCAGCTCGGCCCCGCACTCTCGGCGGAGGACGCGGCCGTGCTGCGACGTGCGGCCGAGCAGCAGGCCCGCCTCGGCACCCAGGTTCTGCATGGCACGGGGCCGACCCTGCTCGAATATGACGATGGTCGTCTCAGCGGCGTCACGGTCGAGGCGAAATGCGGCCCGGCCCATTTCGAGGGCCAGGCGCTCTTCACCATGAGCGCGCGCGACGTGCTCGCCCTGTTCGAAAAGGCCAATGGCGCGCCGGGCCGATGCCGGTCGACCGAAACGGCCTTCGACAACCTGGCCGTCTCGCTCCACGGCTTCAGCCGTCGGGACGCCCACGGCGTCCGGGCCATGCCGGGCAGCGATACCGACTTCGCGCAGCGGTCGGTCACCGTCAGGGCCGCACCCTACCAGCCCGCCGACGAGATGGACCAGTTCGTCGTCCACTCGTTCCTGTAAGGCCACGCCGCGCCATCAGTCCGCGCTGCCGCCCTCGGGCGCCACCGCGCCGCGCTGGCCGACGATCCGGCCATAGTGCTCGGGCTGGCGGTGCATGGCGAAATTGAAGATGCTTTCCTTGTAGCTTTTCGTCAGGTCGAGGTCGCAGCGCGCCACCACCAGCTCGTCGCCCTGCGTCAGCGCCTGGCCGATCACCTCGCCGGTCGGCGCGATGATCGACGAGCCGCCGATCATCTCGCAGCCTTCCTCGACCCCGCATTTGGCGACCCCCACCACCCAGGTGCCGTTCTGATAGGCGCCGGCCTGCATGACCAGCTGGTTGTGGAACTCGCCAAGGCGGTCATGGTCCGGCGCCGGCGGATTGTGCCGGGGCGTGTTGTAGCCGAGCAGGATCATCTCGACCGACTGCAGGCCCATCATGCGATAGCTCTCGGGCCAGCGCCGGTCGTTGCAGATCATCATGCCGATATGGCCGCCGAGCGCCGGCCAGACGCCCCAGGACCGGTCGCCGACCTCGAAATAGCGCTTCTCCAGATGCTGGAAGGCGCGCCAGGGTTCGTGCCTGGCATGGCCGGGCAGATGGATCTTGCGGTATTTGCCGACCTGCCGGCCGGTCTTGTCGACGAGCAGCGCGGTGTTGAAATGCCGTCCCTCAGGCGTCAGCTCGGCATAGCCGAACGAAAAGCCGATACCGAGCCTCGCCGCCGCCTCGAACAGCGGCGCGGTGTCGTTCGAGGGCATGCTGCGCTCGAAGAAGGCGTCGATGTCGACCTGGTCCTCCATCCACCAGCGCGGGAAGAAGGTGGTGAGCGTCAGCTCGGGAAAGACGACGAGGTCGCAGCGATGCGCAGCGGCCTCGCGCATCAGCTCCAGCATGCGGCGGACCACCTGCGGGCGCGAATCCGCCCGCTGGATCGGTCCCATCTGGGCGGCGCCGACGGTGACGATCCGGCTCATGCTCGCGCTCCTTCCACGGCTTCGGGCTCGCGCCCGACAATGGCGCGGTAGATTTCGGGATCGGTGGCGCCTTCCGTGCCGAAGCAGAGCACGGTCGAGCCGGCATCGAGGCCGAGCGCGGCGCGCGCGGCCGGGTCGCCGGCAAGGCTCAGGAAGCCGGCGAGGCCGGCGACGCCGGATTCGCCGGCGGCAATGCCCTGCGTCGCCAGAAGCCGCATGGCTTCCGCGGCTCGCGCGTCGGGAATGGTGACGAAGGCGTCGGCGCCCGGATCAAGCAGGCTCCAGGCGAGCCGCGATGGCTCGCCGCAGGCAAGGCCGGCCATGATCGTGTCGAGATCGCCGCCGACCGCCGTCCAGCCCCCGGCCAAGGCGCTCGCGAACAGGCAGCCCGCCGTATCGGGCTCGACCACCACGATGACCGGCCGTGCCGCCCCTGCCTTCTCCCAGTGAAAGGAGAGGATGCCCGCCGCGAGCCCCCCGACGCCGCCCTGGACGAAGATATGGCTCGGTGCCGGCCCGTCGGTCTCGGCCTCCTGCGCCAGCACGGCATAGCCTTGCATGACGTCGCGCGGGATCAGATCGTAGCCTGGCCATGACGTGTCGGAGACGATGGTCCAGCCGTTCTCGGCGGCCGCTGCCGCCGAAGCGCGCACGGCATCGTCATAATGGCCGGCGACGCGCCGCACCTCGGCACCGAAACCTTCGATCGCCCGCACCCGGCCGGGGCTGACGGTCTCGTGCACATAGATGACCGCGCGGACGCCGAGGCGCCGCGCGCCCCAGGCGACCGCCCGGCCATGATTGCCGTCGGTCGCGCAGGTCACGGTCAGGCCCTCCGCCGAACCGCGCGCCGCGACCAGCCGCTCCACCGCATAGGCTCCGCCCATGGCCTTGAAGCTCTTCAGGCCGAAGCGCTTGCCTTCGTCCTTGTAGAGGAGCCCGCCGATGCCGTTCTCCGCGGCGATCGTGTCGAGGCGATGCAGCGGGGTCGGCCGATAGCCATCCCAGGCGCGGATCGCCGCGCTCGCGGTCGCCGCGCCTTCAAGCGACAGGATGGCGCGCTCGTCCGCGCCATAGGGGCGGTGCCGGTCGAGCGCCGGATTGACGATGAGCCGCGCCCCGCTCGCCGCGACCGCGATCACGGCCGCCTCGTTCCCTGTCGTCAAAACCAGTCCTCCCGATGCGTGGCTCCGTCCAGGGCATCAGGCCCGGCGCCACCGGTCAACCGGATTGAGGCCGGCCATGGCGAGGAACTGCCATGCGGCGCAGCGCCGGCCTCGCCGCCGACAGGGGGCAGACTGCACGCGCCTCTTTGGCACGAGGCTTGATTGGGCTCGCCCAGCCGCCTCTGCCCCGCGGCGGAGCCCAGGGAGACGAACCGACATGACCCGCGAACAGCTCACCGAAAAGATCCTCGACATCAAGCGCGAGAAAGGCTGGACCTGGGCTCACGTCACCGAGGCGATCGGTGGCGTCTCGCCGGTTCTGGTGGTGGGCGCGCTGCTCGGCCAGATGAAGCTGGTCAAGCCGCTGGCGGCGAAGGCTGCCGCGCTCTTCGGCCTGACCGAAATGGAGGCACGCATGCTCAATGAAGTGCCTTATCGCGGCACCGCGATGCCGCCGACCGATCCGCTGATCTACCGCTTCTACGAGATGGTGATGGTCAACGGGCCGGCCTGGAAGGCCCTCATCGAGGAGGAATTCGGCGACGGCATCATGTCGGCCATCGATTTCGACATCGAGATCGCACGCGAGCCGAACCCGCGCGGCGACCGCGTCCGCATCAGCATGTCCGGCAAGTTCCTGCCCTACCGCTACTACGGCAACGAGCAGGGCATCGCCGAATACGGCTTCAAGGAGGCCTGACAAGCGCGGGACGGCTCCCGCCGCATGACCCGCCCGCCCTGCCTGCATGGACCCGCCGGCTGCCGCCGGCGGGAGAGCGATGCTACATTTTCGGCATGGTGGAGCGGGAGAAGCAGATGAATCGGGATCCGTTGTTCGAACGGCTCTGGGACGGCAGCGCCCCCATGGAGGAATGGACGGCGGCGGTCTCGCATGGGGCGATAACCAAGGTCGCGGACGACATCATCACCGTCCACACGACCTATTTCTGCGGCAGCGTGACAGCCATCCGCACGTCCGACGGCCTGGTGCTGATCGATACGGCCAAGCCGGAGACCGCCCGAAGGACGCTCGAGGTCGTGCGTTCGTGGGACGACGGGCCGATCCACACCGTCATCTTCACCCATGGCCATATCGACCATACGAGCGGCATCACCGCCATCGACGAGGAAGCCGATGCGCGGAGCCGGCCGCGGCCGAGAATCGTGGCGCATCGCAACGTACAGCGCCGGATGGAACGCTACGAGGCCTCGCACGGCTACAACAGCATTGCCCAGGGCCAGCAGTTCGACGATCCCGGCTATGTCTATCCGATCGGCCAGCGGCGGCCCGACCAGATCTACGACGACACGCTGTCGCTGACGATCGGCGGCGCGCGGCTCGATCTGTTCCATGGCCGCGGCGAGACCGACGATGCGACCTTCGTCTGGCTGCCGGACCGGCGGATTCTTGCCAGCGGGGACTTCGTGATCTGGGTGTTCCCCAATGCCGGCAATCCGCGCAAGGTGCAGCGCTACGCGGCGGAATGGGCCGCGGCCCTCAGGCGCATGGAGGCGCTGAAGCCCGCCATCCTCATTCCGGGCCACGGTCCCGTCGTCTTCGGCGCGGAGCGGGCGGCGCAGATGCTGCGGGACGGAGCCGAGGCTCTCGAACATCTCGTCGCCGGCACGCTGGCGCTGATCAACAGGGGCGCGACGCTCGACGAGATCCTGCAGTCCGTGAAGGTTCCGGCCCGCTATCTCGCGAAACCCTACCTGATCCCGAAATACGACGACCCGGAATTCCTGGTCCGCGCCGTCTACCACTTCTACGCCGGCTGGTTCGACGGCGATCCGGCCCATCTCAAGCCCGCGCCGGCCGGCGATCTCGCGGCCGAGCTGGCCGCTCTCGCCGGCGGCCCGCACAAGCTGGCCGACCGCGCCGCGGCCCTCGCCGCGGCGGGGCAATCGCGTCTTGCCGTGCAACTGATCGAATTTGCCGGCGCGGCCGCTCCCGACGATCGCGCCATCCAGGCCGCCCGAGCCGCCGTCCTGCGCCTGGCCATCGGCCAGGAGACCTCGCTCATGGGCAAGGCCTTCCTCGCGGTCTACGAGCGCGCGGCGGAACGGCGCGCCAGGGAATGAGCCGGCCTCCCCGGGCCTGCCGCTGCGGGCATCACAGCCCGCTCGACACCGCCAGCATCGTCTCGCCGCGGATCTCCTCGGTGAGCCGCTCCTCGAGCGCCGCGAATTCGGGCGTCGTCTTGATCTTGTAGGAGCGCGGATGCGGGAAGGGCACCGCGACCTCGCATTTGAAGCGGCCCGGCCGGGCGCTCATGACGAGGACGCGGTTGGCCATGAACACCGCCTCCTCGATGTCGTGGGTGACGAACAGCACGGTCTTGTGGTGCGCCTCCCAGATCGACAGCAGGAGTTCCTGCATCAGCGAGCGGGTCTGGTGGTCGAGCGCGCCGAACGGCTCGTCCAGGATCAGGACCTTCGGATCGTTGGCGAGCGCGCGGGCGAGCGCGGCGCGCTGCTGCATGCCGCCCGACAGCATCTTCGGATAGTGGTTGGCGAACTGGGTGAGCCCGACCTGCGCCATCAGCCTTTCGGCGATCGCCCGGCGCTCGGCCGGGCCGACACCGCGCTCGCGCGGGCCGAAGGCGATGTTCTCGGCGACCGTCAGCCATGGGAACAGGGTGTAGCTCTGGAACACCATGCCGCGATCCGCGCCGGGCTCGGTGACCGGCGCCCCGTCGAGCGTGACGCTGCCGGCGGTCGGATGGTCGAGCCCGGCGACGATGCGCAGAAGCGTCGACTTGCCGCAGCCGGACGGGCCGAGGATGGCGACGAACTCGCCTTCGCTGACGGTGAGGTCGACCGGCGCGAGCGCCTGGGTCGGCGCGCCGCCCTGCACGCCCGGAAAGGTGCGCGAGACGGCCTTGATGAGAAGATCGCTCATACGGCGCTCCACGGAAACAGCTTGCGGTTCAGCGCCTTGAACAGGAAGTCCGAGATCAGCCCGATCACCCCGATGACGATGATGCCGAAGATCATCTGGCCGGTGGCGAGCAGCGCCTGGCTCTCGATGATCATGTGGCCGATGCCCGAGGACGAGCCGATCAGCTCGGCGACGATGACATAGGTCCAGGCCCAGCCGAGCACGAGGCGCAGGATCTCGGCGATCTGCGGCGCGGCGTAGGGCATGAGCACGCGGGTGACGATGCCGCGGTCCTTGGCCCCGAGCGTGAGGGCCGCCTCGACCAGGTCGCGCCGGATCGAGCCGACCGCCACCGCCACCATCAGGATGATCTGGAACACCGAACCGACGAAGATGACGAGCAGCTTCTGCACCTCGCCGACCCCCGCCCAGAGGATGAACAGCGGAATGAAGGCCGAGGCCGGCAGGTAGCGGGCGAACGACACGAAGGGTTCGAAAAAGGCCTCGACCGGCTTGTAGGCGCCCATGGCGAGGCCGATCGGCACGGCGACGATCGCCGCGATGACGAAGCCGCCGAGGACGCGCCAGACGGTCACGCCGATATCGAAGAGGAAACCGTGCCTGGTCAGCAGGGTCCAGCCGTCGTGCACCATGGTGAAGGGATCGGCCAGGAAGATCCGCGGCACGAAACCACCGAAGGTGAACACACCCCAGACGGCGAAGAACAGCACGAAGAAAGCGATGCCCAGCGTGAACCGGGCGGACGCCGAAACGGGTTGAAGGGGCCTCATGACGTCCTTTGTCGATGGGCGCGGCGGTACGGGCAGGTGTCGCCCGGGCGAAGCTGGCACTGCAGGATGAGCAGCGGCCGGAACGGCCACCGCCGCCCGTTCCTGTTTCCGGAACGGGCGGCGGCATGCTTCTAGCTTATTTTTTCGCGCTGAAAAGTGGTCCGCGTCACTGAATGAAGCGGGTATCCACCATCCGGCTGAAATCCGGCTTCTGCCTGATGATGCCGAGCTCGAGCAGCAGGCTCGCGGCCTTTTCGGTGAAGGGCAGCCAGTCGTTGGCGAAGAAGGCGCGGTTCTCCTCCGGCCCCGACCAGCGCAGGTAGCGCGCCGACGCGCCGAACTGCTCGGCGGACTGCCGGACATCGGCGCCCATCAGCGTATAGGCTCGGGTCTGGTCGCTCTTGATCAGTTCCAGCGCCTCGAAATAGCTCTTCACCAGGGCGCGCACCGCCGCCTCGTTGCTCTGGATGAAGGCCGGCGTGCAGCCGAATGTGTCCATCACCATCGGATAGTCGAGCGTGGTGGCGATGATCTTGCCGGCCTGGGGCGCGTCGCGGACCGCCGAGAGGTAGGGCTCGTAGGTCATCGCCGCGTCGTTCTGGCCGGCGATGAAGGCCTGGGCGGCAGGCCCCGGCTCGAGATTGACGACGGTCACGTCGCGGATCGACAGGCCGTTCTCGCGCAGCATCCAGGCAAGGCCGAAATAGGGCGCGGTGCCCGGAGGCGAGGCCGCGACCGTGCGGCCGCGCAGGTCCCGGATCGCGTTGATGGAATTGCGGACCACGAGCCCGTCGGCGCCGTAGCTCTTGTCGAGCTGGAACAGCTGGGTGGTGGCGATGCCGCTGGCGTTCCAGGAGATCCAGGTCTCCACCGTCGTGGCGGCGCATTGCACGTCGCCCGAGGCGATGGCGAGATGCCGGCTCGCCTGCGGGATCTTGCGAATGGTCACGTCGAGACCGTTGCGCGCGAAGATGCCGGCCTCCTTGGCGAGCGTCAGCGGCGCGAAGCCGGTCCAGCCGGAAATGCCGATGGACACCTTGGTTTGCGCCGAGGCCGGCCCGGCAAGGGCAAGGCCCGCGGCCAGCGCGACGCCGGCCATGAGCCGGCGTACGAAAAAGCGTGGTGACATGTCATCCTCCTCCGAAGGCGGTCTTGGGGCCGCCGCTGCCTTTACTCTAGGGGCGCGGAGCGGCCGGTTTGGATACGTGAATGTCCTAGGAACGTGAAAAAGGCTGCGGCTCACGCCCCGAGCGGCAGGGCATAAGGGCTCTTGTCGCGCTTCAGGAAACGGCCGTCGCCCGGCCGTCCGAGCACCTTGCCCTCCTCCACCACGACCTTGCCGCGGGCGATGGTCATGACCGGGAATCCGGTCACCGCGAAGCCTTCCCAGGGCGTGTAGTCGGAGCCGTGATGCAGGATCTCCTGGCGCAGCGTCTCCTTGCGGTTCGCGTCCCACAGCACGATGTCGGCATCGGCGCCGACCGCGATCGTGCCCTTGCGCGGATAGAGCCCGTACATCTTGGCATGGTTGGTGGAGGTCAGGGCGACGAATTCGTTCGCCGTGATCCGGCCCTTGGCGACGCCCTCCGACCACAGGATGGGCAGGCGCGTCTCGACGCCGGGAATGCCGTTGGGCACCCAGCGGAACGAGGTGCGCGCCTTGGGCGTCAGCTTGCCGCGCGGGCTGTCGTAGAAGAACGGGCAGTGGTCGGAGGAGAAGGTCTGGAATACGCCCTGCCGCAGGCCTTCCCAGATGGCCTTCTGGCTGTCCGTGTCGCGGGGCGGCGGCGAGCAGACATATTTCGCGCCGGTGATGTCCATGTTGAGGCCCTTCATGTCATCGGCGGTCAGCGTGACATATTGCGGGCAGGTCTCGGCATAGACTTTCAGACCGCGCTGGCGGGCCCAGCGGATCTGCTCCATCGCCTCGCGCCCGGAGACATGCACGATCATGATCGGCACGTCGGTCAGCTCGGCATGGCTGATGGCGCGGTGGGTCGCCTCGCGCTCGACGATCTCCGGCCGGGACGGTCCATGGTAATAGGGCGCGGTCTTGCCCGCCTGCTCCAGCCGCTCGGCCAGGAACTTGATGGAATCGTAGCCCTCGGCATGGACCATCACCAGCGCCTGCTCGCGCCGGGCGACCGAAAACACCTCCAGGAGCTGGCGGTCGCTCAGCACCAGGTCGTCATAGGTCATGAACACCTTGAACGAGGTGCAGCCGTCGGCGAACAGCGCCGGCAGCTCCTGGTTCAACACGGTCGGCGTCGGGTCAGACACGATGAGGTGGAAGCCGTAGTCGATCAGCGCCTTGCCGTCCGCCTTGGCATGGTACTCGCCGACGCAGGCCCTGAGCGACGTGCCCTTGATCTGCATGGCGAAGGGAATGACCGTGGTGTTGCCGCCGGCGGCGGCCGAACGCGTGCCGCTTTCGAAACCATCGGCCATCGACACGTCGGGCCCGGAATCCTGGTCGAAATGGACATGGCTGTCGATGCCGCCGGGCATGACCAGGAGGCCGGAGGCATCGATTGTCTTCGCCGCCTCGGTCACGGCCTCGGCGAGCAGCGCAATGCGCCCGTCCTTGATGCCCACGTCGCAGCGGATCGTGTCCGATGCGGTGACAACGGTGCCGCCGCGGATGGCGAGATCGAGATCGAGCATGGCATGTCCTTGTCGTTGCCAACGCGGTCGTTTCCAACCCACTTGGCACCCCATTTCCCGGGGCGCGTCAAGCGCGGAACAGCTTCGCCACGCCGTTCTCGACCACAACCGTCACGGTTTCGCCGATCCTGATATCGACCGGCGCCCGGGCCATGATCCGCGGCCCCTCCTCCAGGGTGACGAGCGCGATGCCATAGCCGCCGGCAACCGCCAGACCGGGCGTCGGCGCCCGGTGCACCACGGTGGCGGACCAGACGGTGCCGCGGCCACTCGCCGCAAGCGCGGCGACATCGGTGGAAGCACAGGCCGGGCACATGGCCCGTGGAAACTGCCAGGCGTGGCCGCAGCTTCTGCAGGACGACAGCGCAAGCCCCGTCATGCCATGCGCTCCAGAACCAGGCCGACATGGCTCGACAGCGTGCCGCCATCGGCATGGCAATAGGCGATCGGAACGTCGGCCGCCTGCCGGTCCCCCGCCTCCCCGCGCATCTGGACGACGACCTCGGCGACATGGGCCATGAAGCCGGCGACGCCGGAATGGCCGAACGACAGGAGCCCGCCGTGCAGGTTGAGCGGCAGGGCGCCGTCACGGCCGAAACGGCCCTCGCGGGCCGCTCGCCCTGCCCCGCCCGGCGGTGCAAACCCGAAGGCTTCCAGGAACAGGGCGAGGGTCGGGGTGAAACTGTCGTAGATGCCGGCGAGGCGGATATCGGCGGGCTTGCGGCCGGCCGACCCGAAGGCGGCCGCGGCGGCGGTCCTGGCGCCGAGCGCGATATCGTCGGGCATTTCGGAAATGTGCTGATGGGTATGGGCCTCGCCCCAGCCGGTCATCCTGATCGGCGCCTTGGCCAAGGGGCAGGCCGAGACGATGAGCGCCGCGCCGCCATCGCTGATCGGGCAGCAGTCGAGCAGCTTGAGCGGCGTTGCGACCGGCTTCGAGGCCATGACGTCGGCAACGCTGATCGGCGCCGTGAGCTGCGCCTTGGGATGCTGCGCCGCGTGCCGGCGCATCAGCACGGCGAGCTCGGCAAGGTCGGCTTCGCTCGCGCCGGTCTCATGGAGGTAGCGCGCCGCGATCAGGGCATAGTAGGCCGGCACGGAGGCGCCGAGCGGCACCTCGCACTCCGGATGGCCGACGGTTGCGAGCGTCCGGATCGCATCGTCGCGGCTCTGGCCGGTCAGGCGGTTCTCGCCGCCGACCACCAGCACGTGGCGGCAGGCGCCCGCGGCGATCAGGTGGCGGGCCAGCACCAGCGCCATGGCGCCGGTCGCCCCGCCGCACTGGGCCTGATGGGCGTGGCGCGGCTTCAGCCCGAGGCGCTCGCAGATCACCGTGCCCAGCATCAGGTGCGGATGGGTCGTCGCATAGCCGCAGATCAGGCCGTCCACGGCATCGCGCGGCAGCCCGCTATCCGCGAGGGCGGCGATGACCGCCTGCTCGATGAGATCGAGCGGCTGAAGCCCGGGATGCTTGCCGAAAGCGGTGAGCCCGACGCCGGTGAGATAAGCCATTCAGCCGTCTTTCCGCGTGATCAGCGCATCCAGCATGACGGCATCGCCGGCCCGCACCAGCAGCGGATTGATCTCGATCGTGTCGAAGCTGCCGGCATTGGCCGCCGCGACGCGCGACAGCGCCGCGATCGCCCGGGCCGCGGCGGCAACGTCCGCTACCGGCCGGCCGCGCGGGCCGCCGAGCAGGGCGCGGCCCTTCAGCGCGTCGATCATTGCGCGCGCCCCGGCCTCGTCCACCGGGGCCGCGCGGAAGACGACGTCACGCATCACCTCGACGAAGACGCCGCCGAGACCGACCATGACCACCGGACCGAACACCGGATCGGTCCGCGCCGCGACGATCAGCTCGACCCCGTCGCCCGCCATCGGTCCGACCAGGATGCCGTCGATCCGGGCGTCCGGCGCCGCCGACGCGACCGCGGCCAGCATGGCCCGCGACCGCGCGGCGACGTCGGCCGGCGCAATGCCGAGGGCGACGCCGCCGGCATCGGACTTGTGCGCGATATCGGCCGAGACGATCTTCAGCGCCACCGGCCGGCCGAGGCGCGCGGCGATCGCCGCCGCCGCATCCGGCGTCGCCGCCACCTCTTCGGGCAGGGCTTGCAGCCCCGCCTTCACGAGGAAGGCCTTGGCCGCGGCCTCGGTGGTCTCGGTCCCGGTCAGGCGCGGCATATCGTCGAGGCCGACCGCCGGCCGCGGCGGCTCCCGCAGCATCCGCCCGATGGCGGCGAGCGCGGCGAGCGTCGCGATCACCCGGCTCGGGTCCTCGTTCAGGATGAACCCCTTGGCGCGATAGGCGGCGAGCACATGGTCCGGCCCGGACGCGGCAAGCGCCATCACCCGGTCCTCGAAGCCACGCATGGCCTCGCCGAGCACGGCCTGCAGCCGCTCGCCGGTTGCCGGCGAGGCGATCCAGGTCATGACGAAGCCGGCGACCGCGTCGACCCCGCCATCCTCCAGGATCGCGCGCAGGGCATGGCCGACGAGGTTGAGATCGTTGACCGCCTGGGCGGTGAAGTCGACCGGGTTGGTGAAGGAGCCGAGCGGATTGTCCGCCTTCAGCCGCGCCTGCGTCGCGGCCGGCAGCGGCGGCAGCACGAGGCCGCGGTCGGCCGCATCGTCGGTCATCAGCACGCCGGCGCCGCCGGAAATGGTCAGGATGCCCAGCCTGTTGCCGGCCAGCGGCCCGCGCCGGGCGAGCGCCTCGGTGACGTCGACCATTTCTTCGGTCGTATGGGTTCGGTAGCCGCCGGCCTCGCGCACCAGCGCCTCGAACACCTTGTCGTCGCCGGCGAGCGAGGCGGTGTGCGACATCGCCGCCGCCGCGCCGCCCTCGGACCGGCCGACCTTGATCAGCACCACCGGCTTGGCCGCGGCCCGGGCCATGCCGAGCGCAGCGAGAAAGGCCGGACCGTCCTTGACGCCCTCGACATAGGCCGCGATCACCTTGACGCCGTCATCCCCCGCCATGTGGGCGATGGCATCGGCCACCGTGATGTCGGCCTCGTTGCCGGTGGCGAGCCAGCGCGCCGCATCGAGCCCACGCTTGCGCAGCAGTACATAGATATAGCTTGCATAGGCGCCCGACTGGCCGACGATGCCGATCGGCGCGGGCGCTGCCCTCTCGCCCTCGAGGAACGAGCCGAAGGTTGCGGCATGCCCGGTCGCGGCATTGTAGACGCCGAGGCAGTTCGGGCCGAGCAGGCGCATGCCGTGCGCCCGGGCCGCCGCGACGAGTTCCTGCTGGCGCCGGAGGCCCTCCGGCCCCGCCTCGGCATAGTTCGCCGTGAAGATCACCGCGCCCCGCGCGCCCTTGGCCGCCGCCGCGCCGAGCGCCGGCAGGGCGAGGTCGGGCGGCACCGCCACCACCACGCAATCGAGGCCGTCGGGCACGTCGGCCAGCGAGGCATAGGCCTTCAGCCCCTGGATTTCCGCCCGGTTCGGATTGATCGGATAGAGCCCGCCGGCAAAGCCGCCGAGCTTGGTGTAGCGGATCGGCCGGCCGCCGATCCGGACCGGGTCGGCCGAGGCGCCGACGATGGCGACGGAGCGCGGCGCGAGGACCGCGTCGATCCCGGCAATCCGCGGCGCGGTCATCCCGCCGCTTCCGCCTCGAGCACCACGCGCCCGGCGACGCGGCCGGCGGCAAGGTCCTCGAGCGCGGCATTGACGGCCGTCATCGGCCGCCGCTCGATGGTGACGGGCGGCAGGTTGACCTTGCGGGCGAGCGCCACGAACTCCTTGAGCTCGTTGAGCGAGCCGACATAGGAGCCACGGATGGTCACGGCCCGCATCGGCAGATAGGGCAAGGGATAGCGCAGCTCGCCGCCGAACAGGCCGACCACCACGTAGGTGCCGCCCTTGCGCACGCCGTTGATGCCGAGCGACGACGTCTGCTCGCTGCCGACGAAGTCGAGCGCGGCGGCAAGGCTCCCCTTGCCAAAGGCGGCGAGTTGCTTGGCGGCATCGGGCGCATTGGGATCGAGGCTCGCCGCAGCCCCGATCTCCTCCGCGATCGCCCGCTTTTCCGGCGCCGGGTCGACCGCGATCACCGGTCCGACCCCCAGCGCCTTCAGAAGATGCAGCGCGGTCTGGCCCAGACCGCCGCAGCCGAACACGGCGACACGCTCGCCCTCGCGATGCGGCAGGATCTTCTTCACCGCGCTGTGCACGGTGACCCCGGAACAGGCATAGGTCGCCGCGACCGCCGGGTCGAGATCGCCGACATCGACGAGGAAGCGGGCGTCCGAGACCAGCACATGATCGGCGAAGCCGCCGCGCGCCTGCACGCCGAGAAAGCGCGGCGCCGCGCACAGATTTTCGTCACCCGAACGACACAGCGCGCAGGTGCCGCAGCCGATCCAGGTATGGATCAGCCGGCGCATTCCCGGCTTGACCTCGGTCACCTCGGGACCGACCGCCTCGACCGTGCCGAAGATCTCGTGGCCGAGCGTCAGCGGCGGATTGATGCCGCGCTGGGTGAGATCGAGCGTCTTGCCGGCGCCGAGATTGTAGATGCCCTCGCGGATATGCAGGTCCGAATGGCAGACGCCGCAATGGCTGACGCGCATCAGCACCTCGCGGCCTTTCGGCTCGGGCAGCGGCTCGGTCTCGGCGACGAGGGCCCCGCAAATGGCGTTGAGACGCCAGGAGCGGGTGGTGCGGGCTGCGGCGAAGGACGTCATGGCGTTTCCTCTGGGATGCTGGACATGGTCGCTTGCCCCGGTTGGCCCCGGATGTTGCCGAAAACGCTACCATGTGGACGCAAGCTGTAAACGCGCCGAACGACAGACCCTCCCTGCACGGGCGGGAGGACCGTCGGTGGCCGGAGGTCAGTTGCCGAAGGCGATGAGATGGTCGAGCAGCTCGCGCGCCGGCGCCGGCAGGCCATCGCGCACGCGCACGCACAGCTTCAGCTGTCGCGCGGCCCAGCCATCGGTCAGCCTGACGATCTGGATCGGCATCGTGCGCCGGCAGCGCAGCGCCGCCGCCTCGGGCACGATGGCGAGGCCGACATCCTCGGCGACCATCCGGCAGATGCCCTCGAACGTGCGCATGCGGATGCGGAAGGCGAGCGTCCGGCCGGCGCGGGCGGCATGTTCGCCGATATGGTCCTGCAGCGCGCTGCCGCCGCTCAGGCCGACAAAGGCGTGGCCGAGCACGGTGTGAAAGGCGACGCGCGCCTCCCCGGCGAGCGGATGGCCCTTGGCCGTCACCAGCACCAGCCGGTCGACCGCGAAGGGGAACAGTTCGAGCGGCCCCGGGTCGACCGCATCCGAGATGATGCCGATCTCGGCGAGTCCGCCCGCCACCGCCTTGACGATCTCGGTGCTCTGCCGCTCCTTCAGGTCGATGTCGACATGCGGGCGGCGTTTCAGGAACGGGGCGAGCGCCGCCGGCAGGAACTCGGTCATGGCGGCGGTGTTGGCGGCGAGATGAACCTCCGCTTTCAAGCCCTTCGCAAAGTCGCCGAGCTCGCCGCGCAGCTCGTCCATCTGGCGCAGCACGATCCGGGCGTGATGCGCCAGGGCATCGCCCGCAGGGGTCGGGGTGACGCCGCGCCGGCCACGGACGAGCAGCGGGATGCCGATCGTCTCCTCCATGCCGCGCAGCCGGGCGCTGGCCGAGGGCAGCGCCATGTGGGCACGCGCAGCGCCGAGCGTGATGCTGCCGGCCTCGACGACCAGCGAGAACAGGCGGAGATCGGTGAGGTCGAAGCGCATGGGCTCAAGGCTATCACCGGCCCAGCCTTAGGCCCAGCCTAAGGCTGGCTGCCGATCTTCCGCATTGTGGCGGCGCGCGGTTCCGGCTCAATGGCGGCATGATCGACATGTCCGCACCCCAGATCCTCATCGTCGCCGCCACCTTCCTGCTGGCCGGCGTGGTCAAGGGCGTCACCGGCATGGGCCTGCCGACGGTCGCCATGGCCCTGCTGGCGACCGTCATGTCGCCGGTCGCCGCCGCCGCGCTGCTGATCGTGCCGTCCTTCGTCACCAATGTCTGGCAGCTCGCGGCCGGCCCGAGCTTCTCGGCCCTCGCCCGACGGCTCTGGCCGATGATGGCGGGCATCGTTCTGGGCACGGTCGCCGGCTCCTGGCTGCTCACCCACGGCAGCGGCGGCTGGACCAGCGTCGGCCTCGGCCTGGCGCTCGTCGCCTATGCGGCCTCAAGCCTTGCGGCCTGGCAGCTTTCGGTTCCGGCGCGGCTCGAGGCCCGGCTCGGCCCCCTCGTCGGCCTCGCGACCGGGGCGGTCACCGGCGGCACCGGCGTCTTCGTCATTCCGGCGGTGCCCTACCTGCAGGCGCTCGGCCTCGACAAGGAGGACCTCGTCCAGGCGCTCGGCCTCTCCTTCACCGTCTCCACCGTCGCGCTCGCCATCGGCCTTGCCGGCGGCGGTGCCCTTGCCGCCGGCGGTCTCGCCGCCTCCCTGCTGGCGATCGCCCCCGCGCTCGCCGGCATGGGGCTCGGGCAGTGGGTGCGGCGGCGCGTCAGCGCCGCCACCTTCCGCCGCTGGTTCCTGATCGTGCTGCTGCTGCTCGGGCTGCAGCTCGCGCTGCGGCCCATGCTCTGACATCGGCACGACGCAAACCGCCTCTTCCATGCGCCGACTGGACAGCGGAGCCAGACTCACTAGGCTCCGCGGGTCCCGCATGCAGGGGAGCGCGGAATGCCGCTGAAAGCCGTGATCTTCGATTGGGCCGGAACCATGATCGATTTCGGCTCCCGGGCCCCCATGGGGGTGTTCGTCGAAGCCTTCCGGCATTTCGGCGTGCCGCTGACCGTCGCCGAGGCGCGCGGGCCGATGGGCAAGCCGAAGCGCGACCACATCGCCGAGCTGATGAAGCTGGCGACGGTGGCGGAGGCCTGGACCAGGGCGCACGGCCATGCCCCGCGCGCCGCCGATATCGACGCCGTCTACGATGTCTTCGTGCCGATGAACGTCAAGGTCGCCGCCGATTTCGCCGAGCTGATCCCCGGCGCGGCCGCCGTCGTTGCCACGCTGCGCGCCCGCGGCCTCAAGATCGGCTCGACCACCGGCTATACCCGCGAGATCATGGCGCCGATCCTGCCGCTGGCCGCGGCCCAGGGCTATGCGCCCGACAATCTCGTCTGCGCCGGCGATCTTGCCGAGGGTCGGCCGAGCCCGCTCATGATGTATCGCTGCTTCGCCGATCTCGGCGTCTATCCGCCGGCGACCGTGGTCAAGGTCGACGACACCGTGCCCGGCATCGAGGAAGGCCTTGCCGCCGGCACCTGGACGGTCGGCATCGCCGCATCGGGCAACGAAACGGGCCTGTCGCTCGCCGAATGGACCGCGCTCAGCGCCCGGGAACGCGACCGCATCGTCGCGCCCGCGCGCGAGAAACTGGAGGCGGCGGGCGCCCATGTGGTGATCGACACCGTCGCCAATCTGATGCCGGTCATCGAAAGCATCGACCGGCTGATGGCCGAAGGCGAGATGCCCTGAGCAATAAGCAGGTTTGAGGAGCCCTGCGGCACGGACAGCCGTGGTTCGAGGCTCGCCCCCGGAGGGGGCGGGCACCTCACCATGAGGATTGGAAACCATGGCATCAGGCCGCGGTCATGAAGCGCCGCGCTCAGGGCTTCATGAGCAACCCTGCTGCCATTCACCGCCGATCCTCATGGTGAGGTGCTCCGCGCCCCGGCGCGGAGCCTCGAACCACGACCAGCCGCGATGCGAGGCAAGTCGTACCTCTCGTCGAAAAGCGCTGCCTATTCCAGCCCGCCGATCGCCTGCTCGACCGCCGCGACCACCGCGCCGGACCGGACGAGCTCCAGCGCCTGCAGCATTTCGGTCGCGTACCAGCGGTCGCCGTCGAGCGCCGGCGCGATCACCGCGCGCACCGCGTCGAGCGCCGCCGCCGTGCCCTTGCCGATCGGATGGTCCTTGGCCAGGCCCTCGACCAGCGACAGCGCCTGCGTCGCCATCAGGATCTCGCCGGCGATGATCTGCTCGGCATTCTCCACCACGGTCCGCGCCTTGCGCCCGCACCAGGTCGAATTCGACACATGATCCTCGGCATTCGACTTGCCGGGAATGCTGTCGACCGAGCCGGGCGCCGCCAGGTGGCGGTTCTCCATCACCAGCGCCGACAGCGAGCACTGGACGGTGGCAAAGCCGGTATTCAGGCCGCGCTTGCCGGCCAGCAGGTTGCGCGGCAGGCCATAGCTCATGGTCGGATCGATCAGGCGCGCCAGCCGCCGCTCCGAAATGGAGGCGAGATCGGCGACCGCGATCGCCAGGACATCCATCGCCTGGGCCACGTACTGGCCATGGAAATGGCCGCCCGAGATCGAGACATAGCCGCCCTTGCCGTCGTCGAAGATCAGCGGATTGTCGGTGGCCGAATTGATCTCGGTCGAGAGGATGCCGTCGACATAGCCGACCGCCTGGCGGGCCGGACCATGGACCTGCGGCGCGCAGCGCAGCGAATAGACGTCCTGCACGCGCGGCGCGGCCGGCTGCCCGGCAGCCCTGGTCTCGTCGGGGAAAACCACGTCGCGCGCGGCCTGCGAGCAGCGCCGGCTGCCCTCGGTCAGGCGCAGCACGTTGCGGGCGACCCGGGCCTGCCCCTCGTGCGGCCGGGCCGCATGGACCCGCGGGTCGAAGGCGGCGAGCTCGCCGCGCATCGCCTCGAGCGACAGCGCCAGCGCGACGTCGGCGGCCTTCAGCAGCCGCCGGGCATCGTGGCTGGCAAGGACGCCGAGGGCGAGCGACACGGTGGAGCCGTTGATCAGCGCCGAGGCGTCCTTGGCGCCCATGGGGAAATCGGCGGCGAGCCCGGCCTTGGCGATCGCGGCCGGGGCCGCCATGCGCTTGCCCTTGTAGACGATCTCGGCCTGCGGGAAGCCGCAGACCGCGCCGGCCATGTGAGCGAGCGGCGCGAGATCGCCCGATGCGCCGACCGAGCCCTTTTCCGGGATCACCGGATGCAGGCCGGCATTGAGGAAGGCGATGAGCCGCTCGACCAGCGCCACCTGCGGTCCGGAAAAGTTCGAGGCGAAGGCATTGGCGCGCAGCAGCATGGTCGCGCGCGTCACATCCTCGGCGAAGGGCTGGCCGATGCCGGTCGCATGGGCATAGACGGTCTTGGTCTGGTAGGGGACCATGTCCGCGATCGCCACGCGCTGGTCCTTGAACAGCCCGACGCCGGTGTTGAAGCCGTACATCAGGGGCACATCGTCGGCCATCCAGTGCCGGTCGATATAGGCCCGCGTCGCCGCGATCTTCTCGCGTGCCGCCGGGTGCAGGGCCGCCTTCTCGAACCGGCCGGCGGCATTCGGGCGGGCGACCCGCACCACCTGATCGCCCTTCAGCTTCACGCCGTCGATCTTCACCGTCATCACGAACCCCCGCGTTCAAACCGCCAGGGCTTGATCGCGGGTTTTCTCCGGAGCCGTCAAGAGCCCTCAGGAACGGCTGTAGAGCAGCCGGCAGCGGATGGTGCCCGGCAAGGTGCGGATCTCGTCCAGCACGCTCTCGGCATCGCTCACCGCGCCGTCGGCGTCCAGGACCACGTAACCGACCTCGCCGTCGGTCTGGTAATATTGCGCGGCGATGTTGATGCCGCGCCCCGCGAAGACGTCGTTCAGCCGCCGCAGCTCGCCCGGCAGGTTGCGCTGCACCTGGATGAAACGGGTGCCGGCCGGGCCGACGGGCAGCTGCACCTGCGGGAAATTGACCGCGCCCCAGGTCGAGCCGACATCGGAATAGTCGACGAACTTGCGCGCGACCTCCGCGCCGATGCGCTCCTGGGCCTCCTCGGTCGAGCCGCCGACATGCGGTGTCAGGATGACGTTGTCGAGGCCCTGCAGCGGCGAGACGAAACGGTCGGCGTTCGAAGAGGGTTCCTGCGGGAAGACATCGACCGCCGCGCCGCCGAGATGGCCGCTCTTGAGCGCCTTGGCGAGCGCGTCGAGGTCGAGGATCGTGCCGCGGGCATTGTTGATGAGATAGGCGCCCTTCTTCATCGCCGCGATCTCGGCCTTGCCGATCAGGCCCTGCGTGCCCGGCGTTTCCGGCAGATGCAGCGACACCACGTCGGCGCGCGCCATCAGGTCCTTCAGATCGGCCGCCGGCTCGACATTGCCGTGGCGCAGCTTGTCGGTGTGATCGTAATAGATGACACGCATGCCCATGGCCTCGGCCAGCACCGCGAGCTGCGAGCCGATATTGCCGTAGCCGACGATGCCCAGCGTCTTGCCACGGACCTCGTAGCTCGACACGGCCGACTTGTCCCAGGCGCCCTCGTGCGCCTTCACCGATTTCGGGAAGATGCGGCGGAACAGCATGACGATCTCGGCGATCGTCAGCTCGGCGACGCTGCGCGTATTGGAGAACGGCGCGTTGAACACCGGGACGCCGGCCCGGTTGGCCGCGACCAGATCGACCTGGTTGGTGCCGACCGAAAAGCAGCCGATCGCGATCAGCCGGTCGGCCGCGGCGAGGATCTCGCTCGTCATCTGCGAGCGCGAGCGGATGCCGATGAGATGCACGCCACGGATGGCCTTGGCGAGCGCCGGACCGTCGAGCGCCTTGGCGAGGCGCTGGATATTGCTATAGCCGGCATGTTCGAGAACGCCGACGGCCGTGTCGGAAATACCCTCCAGCAGCAGGATCTTGATCCGGTCCTTGGGCAGCGACAGGGCGACCGTCATGACATCCGTCCTTAAAGTCTCGGCGCGGATCGGGCCCCGCGCGGTTGCGCCACGCCATTAAAGCAACATGGCGCGATCGCAAGTCGGCAATCCCGCCGACATCCGCGATCGGCGAAACGGCGCTCCAAAAGCACGAAAACCGCCGCGGGCGTGCCCTCAGCGGTTTTCGGGGGATCCGAACCCCGCCCGAATCGCGGAACGGCCCCCTGGGCCGTCAGGCATCGGACAATCGGGCTGGTTCGGCAGGAGCGCAGCCGGGCCGGCATCGGCCCCGCGGCGAGCAGGTCATTTCGGCCGATCGATCATCGCATTGAGCGTTTCGTGGGTCCGCTTCAGTTCGGCGATCGCGTCTTCGATATCGCGCTTCTGCTGCTCCAGATGCGCGATCTGCTCCAGGCACTTCTCCCGCGACAGCTTGAGCTGCTGGTCTGCGCCCGCGTCATGGCGCTCATGCGCCTCGACCATCTCCGAAATCTCGGCGAGCGTGAAACCGAGCCGCTTGCCCTTCAGAATCAGCTGCAGGCGGATGCGGTCGGTGGCGCTGTAGAGGCGGGTCAGGCCTTCGCGCCGCGGCGACAGCAGGCCCTTGTCTTCATAAAAGCGCAAGGCCCGCAGCGTCACGTCGAACTCACGCGCGAGATCGCCGATCGTATAGACGGTCGGGCCGTTCTTTGCGGCTTCGGCGTCGTCCTCGATCCAGAAGACGTCGTCGTCGTTGTTGCGTGTCATCAAAGCCTTCCGTTCCATTTTTGGCTCCGTCCTCTGGTTCGAGGGGATACGATCGGGTGGGATGGCTCACTCATAACCGAAAGGGACGTTTCACAGGGCAATGCACCGCTTTCCGATAGGTTAGTTACCGTTAGGATAGGGCCGAATCCAGGCGTCATCGCAAGGTCGGTTCGCACAATCTGCGAGCTTATCAGTTAACGACCAGGAACCAAAGTTAACAAAAATTTGTCGATGTTAACCAGGCCTTTACCATGTTTGCGAAGATTGCCCGGTGGGAGCATGCCGGGCTGGCGACAAGATTCGTCCGATCGGAACGCCCTGGGCGCCGGCCGGAAAACCCCGACCGCATCGGCGCTCCAGCAACCGCCAGACGGGTGGGATCGTTATGCGGCACACCGTTCCTTGGAGCGTCAAAGGCGTTGATCAGGACGCGCGCGAGGCCGCCAAGGAAGCTGCCCGCCGCTCCGGCATGTCGCTCGGCGAGTGGCTGAACACCGTCATTGCCGGCCAGGCCGGCGAGGCCGAGCCGCCGGGCGCGGGCCTGCCGACCGTGACGCGGCGCCTGGAGACCATGACCGAAAGGCTCGACGCGGCGAACCGCCGCGAGCTGGATACCGCCATTCCGCGCGGCCGGATCGAGCGTGACGGCAGCAGCGACATCGTGCGCGCCCTCGACGCGGTCGCCCGCCTTGCCGAAATTTCCGAGCGCCGGTCCGCCGCCGCCATGGAGGCCGTCGAGCAGCTCGCCGTCGCCCGCGGCCTCGTCGGGCCACGCCCGGAGCCGCAGCCGGCGGCGGCGCCGATCCTGCCGCTCGCCACCCGGGCCGCCGATACCTCGACCCAGGCCCAGCTCGACGAAATCGCCCGCTCGATCCGGGCGATGAATGCCGGCATCGCCGCCCAGCAGGCTGCCCGCCCCGCCGGCGACGCGGCCCCGGAGCGGCCGAAGATCGCCCAGGCCCGCCTGTTCGACCAGGATCTCGACGCGACCCTCGCCGAGATCGCCGCGCGCCAGCGCGCGCTGGACCATGATGCGCCGACCGCCGCCGCGCCGGCCGCCCAGCCGGTCCCGCCGCCGGTTCATCTCGATACGGCCGCCGAAGCGCCGCTGCAGCCGGGCCTTGCGCCGCTGGCCGAACGGCTCGACGCGCTCGGCCGCCGTATGGACCAGATCCTGAACGAGCCGCTGCCGCGCGACGCCGAGCCGGACCGCGCCGGCATCGCTGCCGAGCTCAAGCGCCTGTCCGAACGGATCGACGAGGTCAACAAGCCCCAGGGCGACGCGCTGGAGCGCGAGTTGAAGACCTTGTCCGGCCGCATCGAGGCGATGCGCCGCGAGATTGCCGAACGCGAAACCGCACAGACCGAACAGGCCGTGGCCGAGCTGCGCGCGGACATTGCCCAGATCGCGGCCCGGCTGGGCGACCTCGCGCCACGCCGCGCGGTCGAGACCCTCGAAGCCGAAATCCACGCGCTCGGCGACCGGGTGGCGAATGTCCAGGCCAAGGGCATCCCCGCCGATTCGCTCGCCCAGCTCGTCGCCGATTTCGAGCGGACGGTGACCGGCCTCACCCCTGCCGAGGGGTTCGCCGACGAATTGCGGGCGCTGTCGCGCAAGCTCGATCAGGTCAAGGCACGCGGCGGCAGCGACGAGGTCAGTCTCGACCGGCTGACCGACGAGATCCTGTCGGTGCGCGAGCTGGTCGCGGGCGCAGCCACCCGCGAGGCGGTCGAGGCCCTGTCGGACCAGGTCGCGGTGCTCGCCGAGCGCCTGGAGGCCATGGCGCCGCCGGCCAACCAGGCGGAGGCGATCACCGCCGCCATCGAGGCGCGCATCGAGGATATTGCCGATCGCCTGGAAAAGGCCTCGCGCCGTCCCGGCCCCGCGGCCACCGCCATCGCCAATCCGCAGCTCGAGGAGGCGCTGCGCCGCCTCGCCGACAAGCTGGACGAAAGCCACAGCCGCAGCCACGACCCGAAAGTGCTGGCCGAGATCGAGAAGCACGTCCTGGCGCTGGCCGCCAAGATCGATGCCGCCGATGCCCGCTTCGGCCAGCTCGGCACGATCGAGCGCGGCCTCTCCGACCTCTTCGTCCAGATGGAGGAGATGCGCTCCAGCACGCTCGACGCAGCCGAGCGCGCCGCCCGCGATGCCGTCGCCGACCTCAACAAGGCCGGTCCCGAGACCGAAGCCGCCGTCGAGGCGCTGAAGAGCGATATCGATGCGCTGCGCCATGCGCAGGTCGCCAGCGAAGAGCGCACCGTCGGCAGCCTGGACGCCGTGCACCAGACCCTCGAGCGGGTGCTGCGCCGCATTGCCGACATCGATCCCTCGGCCCGCGCTCCCGGCAGGACCGATGCCGAAACGCAGCCGGTCAAGACGACGCCGGCCCCGCAACCCGCGCCGCGGCCGGT
>NZ_JAPSET010000051.1:0-40708 GCF_026847585.1 Phreatobacter sp. AB_2022a | reverse complement strand
CGAGCGCGGCCGCCGTCGCGAGCTATCGCCAGCGCGTGCTGGCTCATCTCGCCCGCTTCAAGGTCTATCCGGATCAGGCCCGCGAGCGCGGCATTGTCGGCCGGGCGGTCGTCGCCTTCACCCTGTCGCGTGCCGGCCAGGTCACGGCTTCGTCTCTGGCCGGCTCGTCGGGGGCGGCGATCCTCGACCAGGCGACGATCGCCATGCTGCGCCGCGCCCAGCCATTCCCGGCCATGCCGGACGGCGGTCCGATGACGATGAGTTTCACCGCAGGAATCCGTTACGACCTCAGGTGAAATCCATTATAGGATTGTCGAGAATTCAAGGAGACAAACGATGTTCATCGCAATGAATCGCTTCAAGGTGATCAAGGGTGAGGAGGCCGCTTTCGAGCAGGTCTGGCGCTCGCGTGAATCATACTTGAACGAGCTCGCCGGCTTTATCGAATTTTCGCTGCTGAAGGGGCCGGAGCGCGAGGATCACACCCTCTACGCCTCGCACACTGTGTGGGCGTCGAAGGAGAATTTCACCGCCTGGACCAATTCCGAGCAGTTCCGCAAGTCTCACGCCCGCGCCGGCCAGGGTAAGCCGCTGTCGATCGGTCATCCGGAGTTCGAAGGGTTCGAGGCCGTGCTGGTCGACGACAACCGTTCGGTTCCCAGCGCCGCTGCCGAGTGAGGAAGGCGCCATGACTGCCCAAGCAACGGCTTCCGCCGAGGAGCGGCTGGCCGCGGCCCGCGCCGCGCTCGCCGCCAAGCCGGATGGCGTCATCGAGGCGGTGGCGCGCCAGCATGGCGTCGCCTCCCGTGACGTCCTCGCCATGCTGCCGCCCTCGGAAGCGGTCTTCGCGCCGGCTTCCGCCTTCGCCGACATCTGGCAGGACATGACGGGCTGGGGCGAGATCCTGTTCATCGTCAACACGCCGGACATCGTCCTGGAGTGTCACGGCACGCTGCCTGCCGGGTCCAGCGCGCAGGGCTGGTTCAACGTCCACGGCGACAGCCCGATCGGCGGCCACATCAAGGCCGACAATTGCCGCGAGATCGGCTTCGTCGACCGGACGTTCCACGGCCGGCGCTCCTGCTCGGTCCAGTTCTACAACGCGGCGGGCGAGGCCATGTTCAAGGTCTTCGTGCGGCGCGACGCCGAACGCCAACTCCTGCCGCAGCAGACCGCGCGTTTCGAGGCGCTGCGCGCCCGCTACGCCTGATCCGTCGCCAGGACGGGACGAGCCCGAGCGCCCGCGGTGTCCGCGGGCGCTTTTTTTTTGGGGCGTGCCACCCGCGGGGTTCGCCTTAGCCCGTTCGGCGGATCGGGCCGGTTCCGGCATTGCTTGCGCGGCGGCCGCTTTGCCGCTTTGTTTGCAGAAAGGTTCCATCGACAAGAGGCCGAGCCCCGGATGGAGGCTGCGGACCCGGAACCGGATGAGGGAACGCAACGCCCATGCGGCAGCCCCCTGCGCCGCAGCGGCTCGAGGGAGGCTCGCATGCCGGCAAACGGATCGTCCGACACGGATGTCGCGGATTTCGTCGTGGTTGGAGGCGGTTCGGCCGGATCGGTCGTGGCCGGCCGGCTCACCGAGGACGCCGCAACCCGCGTGGTGCTGCTGGAGGCGGGCGGCGGCGGCGACAGCCTCGCCATCCGGACGCCGGCCGGCATCATCGCCATGCTGCCGACCAGGCTCAACAACTGGGCCTTCTCCACCGTGCCGCAGAAGGGTCTCGGCGGCCGTGTCGGCTATCAGCCGCGCGGCAAGGCGCTCGGCGGATCCTCGGCGATCAACGCCATGGTCTATATCCGCGGCAACAAATGGGACTACGACCACTGGGCGAGCCTCGGCAATGCCGGCTGGTCCTATGCCGACGTGCTGCCCTATTTCGTGAAGTCCGAAGCCAATGAGCGGCTGGACGGGCCGCTGCACGGCCGCGAGGGGCCGCTGAACGTCGCGGACCTCAGGACGGGAAATCCATTCCCGCAGATCTTTCTCGATGCCTGCCGGCATCTGCAGATCCGGGTGACCGACGATTTCAACGGCGACGACCAGGAGGGCGTCGGCCTCTATCAGGTCACGCAGAAGAACGGCGAGCGCTGGAGCGCGGCGCGCGCCTATCTCCTGCCGCATATCGGCAGGCGCACCAATCTCGACGTGCGCACGGGGGCGCTCGCGACGCGCATCCTGTTCGAGGGCAAGCGCGCCGTCGGCGTCGAATACCGCGCCGGCGGCGAGACCCGCATCGTGCGGGCCAGGCGCGAGGTGATCATTTCCGCCGGTGCGTTCCAGTCACCGCAACTCCTGATGCTGTCGGGGGTCGGTGACCCCACAAAGCTCGGCCGGCTCGGCATTCCCGTGGTCGCCGCGGCGCCGGGCGTCGGTGCGAACCTGCAGGACCATCCCGATTTCATCTTCGGCTACAAGTCGAACAATCCGGCGCTGATGGGTGTTTCGCCCGGCGGCTCGGTGACGCTCGTCAGGGAGATCCTGCGCTACCGGCGCGAACGGCGCGGCCTGCTGACCTCCAACTTCGCCGAGGCCGGCGGGTTCCTGAAGACGAGGCCGGATCTCGACGTGCCCGACATCCAGCTGCATTTCGTCATCGGCATGGTCGACGACCACGCACGCAAGCAGCATCTCGGCCACGGCTTTTCCTGCCATGTCTGCCTGCTTCGGCCGAAGAGCCGTGGCACGCTGGAACTGGCGAGCCCGGATCCGATGGCCGCGCCGCTGATCGATCCGGCCTTCCTCGACCATGCCGACGACGTCGCGGCCATGGTCGAGGGCTTCAAGCTGACGCGCCGTATCATGGACGCGCCGCCGCTCGCCGCGCAGGCGACGAAAAACATGTTCACCGCCGGGGTCGAGACCGACGATGAGATCGTCGACACGCTGCGCAGGCGCGTCGACACGGTCTATCACCCGGTCGGCACCTGCAAGATGGGCACCGACCCCATGGCGGTGGTCGACCCCGCCTTGAAGGTGCGCGGCCTGGAGGCGCTGCGCGTCGTCGACGCCTCGATCATGCCGACCCTGATCGGCGGCAACACCAATGCACCGACCATCATGATCGGCGAGAAGGCGGCCGATCTGATCCGCGCTGCCTGAGGCCGGCCGGCCTTGGTCTGGCCTGCCGGACCGGCCGTCCCTGTTCACACGGCGTTGTCGCGGGCGAATTTCGCCACGTCCGCGTGGGTCGCGAACCAGACGTCGCCCTTCGCCTTGGCGTGGCGGATCAGCTCTTCGATGATCCAGATGCGCGAGCGGTAGCCGATGATGTGCGGGTGGGTGGTGAGCTGGAAGATGCCGCCTTCCTCGTAGGCCGCGTCGAATTCGCGCCGGAAGATGTCGAACACCGCTTCCGGCGGCGTATGCGGGCGCAGCGACTGGAACCGGTGCATCATGAAATAGACGGCGTCGTCGCGCACCCATTCCACCGGCAGCTCGACGATGCCGGTCGGCGTGCCTTCGAGCTCCAGCTCGTAGCAGTCCTCGTCCGCCATCAGCGAAGAATCGTAGAGGAGGCCCATCTCCTTTTCGATGCGCAGCGTGTTGGGGCTGAAATCCCAGGACGGCGTGCGCAGGCCCACCGGCCGGACGCCGGTGATCTTTTCCAGCGTATCCGCCGAGCGCAGCATCAGGTCGCGTTCGGCGTCGTAGGGCAGCACCGAATTGAGCTCGTGGATCCAGCCGTGGATGCCGATCTCGTGGCCTTCGGCGACGACGCGCCGCTGCTCGTCCTCGTGCAGCAGGGCCGCCACCGCCGGCACGTAGAAGGTCGCCGGCACGCCGTGGCGCTCCAGGATCTTCAGGATGCGCGGCACGCCGACGCGCGGGCCGTACTGGCCCCAGGCCATGCGGCCGATGGACTTGCCGCCGTCGCGCAGTTCGTTGGTCTCGTGGTCGGCGTCGAACGACAGCGCGAAGGCGCAACGCGCGCCGCCGGCCCACTGCGCCGGGCGATAGCTGCGGCCGGCACGCACCTGGCCGACCAGCTTGCGCCAATGCGCTTCCGGCCACTGCCAGGGTTCCATGGTGGTTTCGGCTGGATTGCTCATCTCGAACCTCTCCTGTTGCTTGGCGAATGGCGAGTGGCGAATAGCGCGTGGGGACGAGGCGAAACGGACCGGCCAGGCGCAAGAGGCGGCATCCCAATTCGCCATTCGCTATTCGCCACTCACCTCATTTTCCTCCGTCGACCGGCAGGACCTGGCCGTTGACGAAGCTGGCGAGGTCCGAGGCGAGGAACATGACCACCTTGGCGATCTCGTCGGCCGTGCCGAGCCGCTTCAGCGCGACGCTGTCGACGATCTGCCGTTGCCGCTCCTCGCTGTACGACGCCCATTGCCGTTCGGTGGCTGCATTGGTCCTGACGAAGCCCGGCGCGACGCTGTTGACGCGGATGCCGTGCGGGCCGAGCTCGTGGGCAAGCTGCCGTGTCAGGCCTAGAAGCGCATGCTTGGCCGCGCAATAGGCCTGGACGCCGGTCAGCGATGCCTGCAGCGCCGCGCCCGAGGTGATGGTGACGATCGCGCCCTGGCCGGCCCGTTTCATGGCGGGGGCGGTCGCCCGGCACAGGGCCAGCGCCGAGCCGAGATTGATCTCGAGGATGCGGTCGAAATCGGTGTCGGCGACCGTCTCGATCGGCACGGGCGCCTGGCCGGCGACGCCGCCGGCATTGCTGACCAGCACGTCGATCGCGCCGCCGGCGCGGGCTTCGACCGACGCGATCCAGTCGGCGCCGGCCTTGCGGTCCATGAGGTCGACGACGTCGGTGACGATCTGGGGCGAGGCGATCGCCTTCAGCTCGTCGCCGAGAATGTCGCAGCCATAGACGGTGGCGCCGGCGGCGGCGAAGCGCTGGCTGATGGCGCGGCCGAAACCGATGGCGGCGCCGCTGACGGCAATGGTCTTGCCCTGGAAATCGAGGCTCATGCGCGCACCAGTTCGTCGAGGTTGTCGTCCGTCATCGCGCGCTTGCCATCCTCGATCTCATGGATCATGGCGACGAGCGCCGCGAGCTTGGGGCAGGGGATGCCGTGGCGCGCGCCGAGAGCCGCCACCGGGGCGAGCTGAACGTCGACCTCGGTGCGCCGCTTGCGCACGGCGAGGTCGCGCCAGATGCCGGAATGGGTCTTGGCGTTCGGCCGGTTGAAGGCGACCATGGCGGCGACGCTGGCGCGCGCCGCCGCCTCCGACGAGCCCGGCTGGAAGGCGGCCGGATCGAAGCCGTTGAAGCCGCGTGGCGTCACGCCTTCGGCGCGGGCGACGCTCAGCACCTCGGTTGCAAGGCCGCGCCAGAGCGGCAGCAGCTCGGGCCGGGCGAGGCAATCGGCGATGCCGAGCTGGCCGACCCCTTGCGCGAACAGCAGCGAGCCATAGGCGAGCTTGCCCCAGAGATAGGAGCCGACATCGTCGGTGATGATCGCATCGGGCTCGAACAGCCTGACGTCGGCGAGCAGCGCTTCGAGGCGCGGCGTCGTCTTGCCGTCGAGCTCGCCGACCACGAACGCGGCCCGGTTGCCGTAGTGGATCTCGCCGGGCCCGATCCAGTCGGCGCCGAAATTGATGAAGGCGCCGACCGTGCGCTCGGGCCCGACGATGCCGGCGATGATCGGCTCGCAGAGACCGTTCTGCAGCGACAGGACGTAGCCGTCGGGTGCAAGATGGGGCCGAAGCGCGCGCGTCGCCTCGGCCGTGTGATGGGCCTTCACCGCGAGGAAGATGCGCTTCCAGGTGCCGGTCAGTTCGGCCGGCGTGAAGGCCGGCGCGGTCACCGTCATCGGATCGACCGGGCCGGTGATGGCAAGGCCGCGGGCCGGATCGCGGATCGCCGCCACGTGCTCGCCGACGATGTCGACGAAGGTCACGTCGCGGCCGGCGCGCTTCAGCGTGGCGCCGACGGTGCCGCCGATCGCGCCGGCGCCCCAGATCAGGATCGGTTCGGATGTCGCTTGTCGGGACATGATCGTTTCCTTGTCGTGTCGGATCAGCGCAGGCGCTCGTGCGCGGTCTCGCGGAAGCCCCAGATGACGACGGCCGAGACGATGCCCGCGAGGATGAGATAATAGGTCGGCGAGATCGGCGAACCGGTGACGCCGATCAGCCAGGTGGCGATGAACGGCGCGAAGCCGCCGAAAATGGCGACCGACACGCTGTAGCCGATCGACATGAGCGTGGTGCGCGAATGGGTCGGGAACAGTTCGGAGAGCGCGGCCGGGCCGGCGCCCGAGAAGGCTGCGATGAACAGGTTGAAGACGATCTGGATCGCCACGATCGTCACGAAGGACGAGCCCGACAGGATCACCTGGAACAGCGGATAGGGCAGCACCACGAAGGCGATGCAGCAGGCGAGCAGCAGCGGCTTGCGGCCGATCCGGTCCGAGAGCGCGCCGAACAGCGGCGTGGCGAGCACGAGGATGACCAGCGCGACCGCATTGCCCCACAGCGCCTGGCTCTGGCTGACCCCGGCATGTTTGGTCAGGAAGGTCGGCATGTAGTTGAGCATGATGTAGTAGGAGACCGTCCAGATGATGGTGAAGCCGAAGGCCTTGGCCATCAGGACGAGCGGACTGCCGAGATCGTGGCTCATGGGGCTCGGCGCCTGCTGCGCGGCGGTGAAGGCCGGTGTCTCCTCGATATTGCGGCGCATGTAGAAGCCGACCGGGACCAGGAGGCCGCCGAGCAGGAACGGGATGCGCCAGGCCCAGTCGTTCATCTGCTGGGCGGTGACGAGCCCGGCGACGATGGCCACGACCAGGCTGCCGAGCAGGCTCGCGCTGGCGATCGAGGCCTGGCCGATGCCGCCGAACAGGCCGCGCCGGCCTTGCGGCGCGGATTCGATGATGAAGGCGGTGGCGCCGCCCCATTCGCCGCCGGCGGCAAGGCCCTGGATCAGGCGCATCACGACCAGCAGGACGGGAGCGAGGATGCCGATCGTTTCGAACGAGGGCAGGATGCCGATGCCGACCGTGCCGACGGCCATGCCGAAAATGGTGATGAGCAGGGCGACCTTGCGGCCGCGCTTGTCGCCGATCCGGCCGATCACCGCGCCGCCGAGCGGGCGGGCGAGGAAGCCGACACCGAAGGCCGCGAAGGAGGCGAGCAGGGCCGCGACCTCGCTCTCGCTCGGGAAGAACTTGGTGGCGATGGTCGAGGCGAGGAAGGCGTAGACGACGAAGTCGTAATATTCGAGCACATTGCCGATCGAGGCGGCCATCAATTGCCGGCGGCGGGTGGCGGACGACATGGCGCTTTCGCTGTCGTGGGGTGCCGGCACGGGCTGCACGGTCGTGGGTTGCACGGTCCTGGGCTGCGCGGTCATGGGGTGACGATCCTCCTTGTCGGATTGGCGATATCGATTATCGCTTATCGTTTATCGAGAGCGGTGCGGCGGCGCCGGATCAGGCATCGTCCTGCATGGCGAGGTTGCGGGTGAGGGCCTCGGCGGCCTCGGCGAGAGCGGTGAGAATGGCGGCGCGCTTGACCTGGAAGCGCGGCGTGACGCAGCCGATGTCGAGGGTCGCGAGGATCGCGCCGTCGGGCCCGAAAATGGGCGCGGCGATGCCCGTGCCGCCGAGCGCATATTCTTCCTCGACGATGGCGATGCCGCGCTCGCGGACTCCCTCGACGATCGTGCGCAGCGTCTCCAGACGGGTCACGGTCGCCGGCGTCAGCTTGACCCGCGGCGAGGCGGTCAGCATCGCCTCGCGCTGCGCCGGAGGCGAAAAGGCGACGAGCACGCGGCCCATCGCCGTGCAGTAGAAGGGCGAGGGCACGGCGAGATCGACGTCGTAGCGGATGTTCTGCCGGGCGACCTCCTTGGCGAGGATCTTGACCGCGCCGGCTTCGGCGGCACCGAGCAGGACGGTTTCGCCGACCGTCTCGCAGAGCCGCTCCATGACCGGTTCGGCGAGGGCGATCAGGCGGGCGTGGCGGTGGCCGCCCCAGCCGAAGCCATGGGTGCGAAAGGTCTCGTTGAGACGATAGCGATCCGCCGCGTCGCGCGAGACGTAGCCGCGGGCGAGCAGCGTGCGCAGCAGCATCAGCGTGCTGCTCTTCGGCAGTCCGAGCGCCTCCGAGGCTTCGCTCAGCGACGCGCCTTCGGCATGCCCGGCCAGATGTTCGAGCAGGTCCAGGACGCGGGCCGCGGAGCGGACGGTGGCGGTCATATATCTGTCCGTGGTTCAGAATGCTGAACAGAGCCTATGAACGCCCGGCCGTGGAGTCAAACCTGCCGGCGGCATTGCCCTGTGGAGCAGCGGCGTGGCCGCCGCCCGGGTTGCAAAAAAAAGCCGCCGCGGAGGCTCCGCGGCGGCCGGGTGGCAGGAGAGGCGTGGTGCCCGTGGCGGCGAGGGCGCCGCCTCAGAAATTGACCTTGTCGCCGCCCTTCAGCGCCAGGATCTCGCGGGCCTCGTCGGCATCGGCCACTTCCAGGCCCAGGCCTTCGATGATCTGGCGCACCTTGGTGACCTGTGCGGCATTGGACTCGGCGAGCTTGCCGGGGCCGATCCAGAGCGAGTCCTCGAGGCCGACGCGCACATTGCCGCCCATGGCAAGCGACATGGCTGCGATCGGCATCTGGTTGCGGCCGGCGCCCAGCACCGACCAGTGATACTGGTCGCCGAACAGCCGGTCGGCCGTGCGCTTCATCATGACGACGTCCTCGTAATGCGGCCCGATGCCGCCGAGAATGCCGAACACCGACTGGATGAAGAACGGCGGCTTGATGATGCCGCGGTCGGCGAAGTGGCGCAGGGTGTAGAGGTGGCCGATATCGTAGCACTCGACCTCGAAGCGGGTGCCGTTATTGGCGCAGGTCGTAAGGATATATTCGATGTCGGCCAGCGTGTTCTTGAACATGCCGGCGCGCGAGCCCTCGAGATAGGCGCGCTCCCAATCGTGCTTGAAGTCCTTGAAGCGCTCCAGCATCGGATAGAGGCCGAAATTCATCGTGCCCATATTGAGGCTCGCGACCTCGGGGGCGTAGGTCGCGGCCGGCTTGACGCGCTCTTCCACCGTCATGGTCATGGCGCCGCCGGTGGTGATGTTCACCACGCAGTTCGACGACTGCTTGATCACCTTCAGGAACGGCGCATAGGCCTCCAGGCTCTGGTCCGGCCGGCCGTCCTTCGGGTCGCGCGCATGCAGGTGCACGATCGCCGCGCCGGCCTTGGCCGCGCCGATCGCCGCGTCGGCGATCTCCTGGCCCGTCACCGGCAGGTGGGGGGACATGCTGGGCGTGTGGATCGAGCCGGTGATGGCGCAGGTGATGATGACTTTTTTGGACTTCGCCATGGCGGGCGCTCCGATGCGAGTTGAGATCCGTCCGGTCCTTCGGGATCAGGCCGGTTTTTTCTTGGCGGCACGCTTATGTGCCTTGAGGGCGGCGAGCCGTCCGTCGCGCCAGCGCGACAGGCGCGCAATCCGCTCGGGCGACTGCTCACCGGCCCATTCGGCCATGATGGCCTTTGCGTTGCGTTTGGAAAAGGCGTCGCGGCCGGTGAGCCGCCCCAGATTTTCCGCATAGCGGCTGTTGTAGTCGGCAATGCCGGCGGGCGCGTTGAGCTCGATCGTCTCGAACGGCCCCATGAAGGACCAGCGCAGGCCGAGCCCGTCGCGGATCGTCTTGTCGAGGTCCTCCGGGCTCACCACGCCGTCGCCGACGAGCTGATAGGCCTCCGCCAGCAGCACGGCCTGCAGCCGGTTCAGCACGAAGCCGTCGATCTCCCTGCGCACGGTGATCGGCACCTGGCCGACCTTTTCGTAGATCCGGCGCGCCTTCTCGACCACAGCAGGATCGGTCCAGGGCGCCGGGCACAGCTCGACGATCGGCACGAGGTGCGGCGGATTGACGGGATGGCCGACCAGCACGCGGGCGCGGTGCTTCAGGTCTTTCGCCCAGAGCGAGGAGACCAGCACGGAGGTCGAGGAGGCGACGATCGCATCGGCCGGCGCCAGCCGGTCGATGGCGGCGTGGATCTCCTTCTTGGCGGCCACGGTCTCCGGACCGTTCTCCTGCACGAAGGCGACGCCCGTCAGCGCCTCCTCGAGGTTCTTGGCGACGACGAGATTGGCGGCGGAAGCCGCGGCATCCTTGACCAGATCGAGGGCCGCCAGCTCCTTCAGGTTGCGGGCGATGTGGCTGCGCGCCGCCTTGGCCGCGCCGGGAGCGGGGTCATGGAGGGCGGTCGTCCAGCCGTGGCTGGCAAAGACGGTGGCCCAGGCCCGGCCGATCAGGCCCGAACCGACGATGGCGACTTTCGGCATGCTGTCTCCCCGATGAAATATGTCACAGCCACAGGACCTTGCGGCGCAGATCCTGGTCGTCCCGCAGGCTCTTCGACGCGCCGCTCCAGGTCACCGTGCCGCGTTCGAGCGCGACCGTGCGGTCGGACAGCGCCAGGGCAAGGTCCAGGTGATGGTCGACGATGATGATCGACACCTCCCGGCGCAGCTTGTCGAAGGCCTCGAACAGTTCCTCGGTAATCGCCGGCGACAGGCCCTCGAAGGGTTCGTCGAGCAGCAGGATGCGGGTGTCGCCGACGAGCGCGCGGGCCACCGCGACCATCTGCTGCTCGCCGCCGGAGAGGAAGTCGGCCGGGGTATTCCAGCGCTCCTTGAGCCGCGGAAAGAAGCTCAGCACCTTGTCCTCGTCCCAGTGCCGGCCCGCGCCGGTCAGGCGCTTCAGCCGGCCCAGCATCAGGTTGTCCTTCACCGGCATGCCGGCGAACAGGCCGCGCCCCTGCGGCACGTAGCCGACGCCGCGCCGGGCAATCCGGTCGGAGGAAAGTCCGGCGAGCGCCTCGCCGGCGAGCAGGATGCTGCCGGAGGCGGGCGGCGCGATGCCGGTAATGGTCTTCAGCAGCGTCGACTTGCCGGCGCCGTTGCGGCCGAGAAGGGCGACGATCTCGCCTTCGGCGACCGCGACCGAGACGTCGTTCAGGATATGGCTCTTGCCGTAGAAGGTGTTGACCCCGTTCATCATGAGCAGGGGCGTCTCGGTCGCCGCAGAGGGACGCTCCTTGGCGGTGATGGCGTGGGTGCCGGAACCGAGATAGACGGCCTGCACCTTCTCGCTGGAGCGGGCTTCCTCCACCGTGCCGTCGATCAGCACCTCGCCGTCATTCATGACGGTGACGTGGTCGGCGATCTGGAACACCCGGTCGATGTCGTGCTCGACCAGCAGCACCGGAATGTCGGCCGAGATGGTCTTGATGATGTCGCCGACCCGGCGTCGCTCCGCGGCGGCAAGCCCCGCCAGAGGCTCGTCGAGCAGCAGCACGCGCGGCCGGGTGGCGAGCGCGAGCGCCATGTCGACGAGGCGCTGGCCGCCATAGGAAAGCGAGCCCGCTTCGGCCTTTTCGATCCCGGCGAGGCCGAGATAGCGCATCAGCGCGGTGGTGTCGGCGGCAACCCCGGGCAGGGCGGCCGCGCGCGTCCAGACGCCGAAGCGGCCGGAATGGCGCGCCTGGATGGCGAGACGCACATTCTCCTCGATCGTCAACCCGCCGAACAGGTTGGTGATCTGAAACGAGCGGCCGACGCCGGCCGCGGTGATCGCCTGCGGGCTGAGGCCCCCGATCGGCCGGCCGTCCAGCGTCACCGTGCCGCTGTCGGGCGGAAACATGCCGGACAGGAGGTTGAAGGCGGTGGTCTTGCCGGCGCCGTTCGGGCCGATCAGGGCATGGAGGGTGCGGTCCATCACTGTGAAGCTGACGCCGCGCACCGCGCGGATGCCGCCGAAGCTCTTCACGATCCCGTCGGCGCAGAGCACCGGGCCCGCGCCGCTGCCTTCGTGGACGAATTCGCGCGGCACCGGCCCGACCGCCTCGACCCGCCGGCCGGCCATGGCCGCATCGGTCTCCGGCAGCCTGCGGAACGGTGCCAGCAGGCGCTGGGCGACGCCGGTGAGCCCGGTCGGCGAGAACACGATGAAGCCGACGAACATCAGGCCGAAGAACAGGAGCCAGCTCGACGTGAACAGCGAGAGATATTCGCGCGACAGCATGAAGAACAGGGCGCCGAGGGCAGGGCCAAGGAAGCTGCGCATGCCGCCGATGACCACCATGGCGAGCAGCTCGCCGGAGAACTGGATGGCGACCGGGTCGGCCGAGGTGAAGCGGTGATGGAAGGCCGAGAGCGCGCCGGCAAAGCCGGTCAGCGCCGCCGAGACGGTGAAGGCGATGAGCTTGTAGCGGTCCGTGTCGTAGCCGACGAAGCGGGCGCGCGTCTCATTCTCGCGGATCGCCACCAGCACGCTGCCGACCGGCGCGTTGTGGAACCGCTGCAGCACCAGCACGACGACGAAGCCGAGCAGCGCCACGAGGCCGTAGAAGGTCCAGCCATGGTTGAGGTCGACCGGGCCGTAGTTCGGTCTGACCACGCCGCCGAGGCCGTTCTCGCCGCCGGTCAGCTCGGTCCAGCGGAACGAGATCGTGTACATGACGGCGGTGAGCGCCAGCGTCAGCAGCGAGAAATAGACGCCGCGCCGGCGCAGGATGACGAGCCCGGCGATGGCCGCGGCGAAGGCGACGAACAGGACGGCGAACAGCACGGGCAGCAGCATCTGGCCGGCCAGGGCATGGCGCTGGGCGAGCACGGCAGCATAGGCGCCGACGCCGAAGAAGGCGCCGTGGCCGAAGGAGACGAGGCCGGTATGGCCGACCAGGATGTTCAGCGCCATGGCGGCGATGGCGAAGATCACCACGTCGGTCGCCGAGGTCAGGGTGAGGCCGATGGCCAGCATGAACAGCGGCAGCGCGATCAGCGCCGCGGCGGCCACGAGAAGGGAGCGCAGTTCGGAGGTCATGGCGGTCACTCGAACTTGGCGATGCGTTCGCCGAACAGGCCGCGCGGGCGCAGGAGCAGCACGAGCACCATCAGGAGGTAGACCGAAGCTTCGGTCGCGGCGGGGTAGAAATGCGCGGCGATGCCGCGCGTCACGCCGACGATCGCCGCCGCCGCCACGACGCCCCAGAACGAACCAAGACCGCCGATCACCACCACCACGAAGGCGAAGGTGATGATCTCCTGGCCCATGGCCGGGTGGACGCCGGCGATCGGCGCGACCAGCACGCCGGCAAGGCCGGCCAGGCCGACGCCGATCATCACGACGGCGGTCATGTAGGGCCGCAGCGAGATGCCGAGCGCGCCGACCATGTCGGGGTTCTGCACGCCGGCGCGCACCACCTTGCCGAAGGCGGTGCGGGAGAGCAGCAGCCAGAGCCCGAGGACACAGGCAGCCGCGATGGCAAGGATCATCAGGCGGTAGCGGGAATAGACGAAATCGCCGATGAATACCTGGCCCCTGAGCGCCGGCGGGATCGAGAACGGCACCGGCGCCGCGCCGTAGATCATGCGCAGCGACTGCTCGGCCACCATGGCGAGGCCGAAGGTCAGCAGGAGGCCGAGGATCGGATCGCCGGTATAGAAGCGGCGCAGCAGGAAGCGCTCCACGACCATGCCGATCAGCGCGACGAGCAGCGGCGAGGCGACCATGGCGCCGCCGAAGCCGAGCTGGGGCGCCAGCGTCACGGTCAGATAGGCGCCGATGGCATAGAAGGCGCCGTGCGCGAGGTTCACGATGCCTCCGAGCGAGAAGATCATCGAGAGGCCGAGCGCGATCATCAGGTAGTAGGCGCCGTTCTGGAGCCCGTTGAGGATCTGCGACAGGAGCGGAATGAAGTCGATCACGAACACCTCTCGGGAAGGCCCAAGGGCCGGGTGCTTCGGGCGGCGGATGCGGGCGGGGCGAGGAGCGAGCGGGGAGGCCGCCGGGGCCTCCCCGCCTTTGCATGCAGGCGCCGCCGCGGGGGGCATGCGGTGTGTGGCGCGCTGCACGTCTGCCGGTCAGGATGGCTTGCGAGCCCTCAGGTCTTGAACACGCACTGGTTCTCGTCGGCGGTCGCGGCGATCGCCTCCAGGCTCTCGTCCGGGCCGGGCACCGGCGGCGACGAGGAGAAGATGTCCCACTGGTTCTTCACCTGCGCCGCGGGCAGGGCGGTGATGGCATACATTTCCATCATCATCTGATGGTCGCTCGCCCGGAAATAGCCCTCGCGGGTCTTCAGGAGATCGAACTTGGCGCCCTTCTCGAACAGCTCGACCAGCTTGGCCGCCTCGGTCGACTTGGTCTCGGCCATGGCCTGGGCGATCACCTTCAGCGAGCAGTAGTCGCCCCAGGCCTGGTTTTCCGGCGGCCGCTTCCAGCGGGCGAGATAGGCCGCGACGAACTTCTTGCTGCTCGGCGTGTCGACGAGATGGTGCCAGACGACCGGCCAGATGCCGCCGAAATTGCCCGATCCCGCACCCCAGGCGAGCGCCGTGTCGAAGCCGAAGCCGGCGACCGGGAAGGACAGGCCGAACTCGGCATATTGCTTGAGGAAATTGGTGATCTGGGTGCCGGCGAGATTGAGGATCACCACGTCGGGGCGGGCGGTGCGGATCTTCAGGAGGAAAGGCGAGAAGTCGGCGAGATCGGTCGGGATCAGGTCGTCGCCGGCATGGTTGCCGCCGTTCTCGGCCATGTAGCGCTTGGCAACCCGCAGCAGGTCGTGGCCGAAGGCATAGTCGGCGGTCAGCGAATACCATTTCTTGCCGCGCACCAGCCCGTCGCGCACCAGCGACCGGCCGACCGCCTTCACATACATCGAGTTCTGCGCCTCGATATGGAACATGAAGCGCTGGCAGTCGGTGCCGCGCAGCGCGTCGGAATTGGCGCCGGTATTGATGAACAGCACCTTCTCGCGCTGCACGACCTGGCCGATGGCCAGCGCCGAGGCGGAGGAGATCTCGCCGATCAGGGCGGTGATCTTGTCGCGCTGGATCAGACGTTCCGCCTTGGCCGACGCCTGCTGCGGATTGGGGCTGTCGTCCATCACCAGCTCGACCTTGCGGCCCATCACGCCGCCGGCCGCGTTGATCTCCTCGGCGGCGAGCTGTACCGCCTGCACGGCATATTCGCCCAGGGGGCCGAGAAAGCCGGTGCGGGGGGTGATATGACCGATCTTGATGGCCTCGGCCTGGGCCAGGCTGATGGCCGGCGCTCCGATCACGCCGAGCGCGGCGGCGCCGGCCGATGCCTTCAGAAGCCTGCGGCGCGAAAGGTTATGGACGAGCGGCATGAAACGTCTCCCTCAAGGTTTTTGCCTGCCCTGGAATGAGCGGGCCCGTTGTCCGGGCCTCGCCGACGGCCGCTCTATCAGCTTGCCGTGATCTGTGATCACAGTTATGGTTTCCCAATCGGGACGCTTTGTCCAGCCCCTTCTGAATGTGATGACCAGCGCCGTTGAAGCCCTCACCACCATTGGCCCGATCGAGCGCCAGACCCTCGGCGACCAGGTCTACGGCCATATGCGCGAGCTGCTGATGGCGGGGCGCCTGGCGCCCGGCGAAAAGCTGTCCCTGCGCGCGACGGCCGAGGCGCTCGGGATCAGCATGATGCCGGTGCGCGAGGCGGTCAGCCGGCTGGTCGCCGACCGGGCGCTGGAAGTGACGCCCAACCGGGCCATCCGGGTGCCGGTGCTTTCCGTGGAGCAGTTTCGCGAGCTCTCCGCGGTCCGCATCGAGATCGAAGGCTTTGCCGCCGAACGCGCCGCCTCGGCCGCCACCCCGGCGGAGATCGTCGCCATCGCAGAAGCGGAGGAGGCCTTCCGCCGCCTCAGCCTCGATGCCGGCGCCGATCTCTCCGAAGCGGTCAGCCGCAACAAGGAGTTCCATTTCGCGGTCTATGCGGCGAGCGGCCTGCCGACCCTGTTCGAGATCATCGGCGGGCTCTGGCTGAAGGCCGGCCCGGTCATCAACCTCGACCTGCGCGCCAATCCCGAGCGGCTCGCCACCGGCGGGGCGGTGCGTTTCCACGCCGACGCGCTCGCCGCCATCCGCGTCGGCGACGGGCCGGCGGCGCGCCGGGCCATCGCCGGCGATATCCGCGGCGCCTCGGAATTCATCATCGCGCGCGGCGGGCTCGCCCATGCGGCGGCCGACGGCTTTTCCGACATCAAGATCATCTGAGGGGACGCATCCATGGACATGGGCATCAAGGGCCTGCGCGTGCTGGTGACGGCGGGGGCCAACGGCATCGGCCGCGAGGTCGCGCGCGCCTTCGTCGAAGAGGGGGCGCGGGTCCATGTCTGCGACGTCGACGCCGAGGCCATCGCCGCGCTTGCCGGCACCGATCCGGCCATTTCCGCCAGCCTCTGCGACGTCACCGACCGCCAGGCCGTGGCCGGCCTGTTCGAGACGGCGCTCGCCAGGCTCGGCGGGCTCGACGTGCTGGTCAACAATGCCGGCACGGCCGGCCCGACCGGCCGGGTCGAGGAGATCAACCCGGAAGACTGGGACCGCTGCATCGACGTCTGCATCACCAGCCAGTTCAACTGCGTGCGCCTGGCGGTGCCGCACCTGAAGAACAGTGCGAACGCCTCGATCATCAACCTCTCCTCGGTCGCCGGTCGTCTCGGCTTCGCGCTGCGCACGCCCTATGCGGCAGCCAAATGGGCGGTCATCGGCTTCACCAAGTCGCTGTCGGTCGAGCTCGGCGAGTTCGGCATCCGCGTCAACGCCATCCTGCCGGGCCTCGTCGAAGGCGACCGCATCCGCCGCGTGTTCGAAGCCAAGGCGCAGGCGCGCGGCGTCTCGGCGCGCGAGATCCAGGAACAGGCGCTGAGCTATACCGCGCAGAAGACCATGGTGACGGCGCGCCAGCTCGCCGACCAGATCGTCTTCTGCGCCTCGCCGCGCGGGCGCACCATTTCCGGGCAGGCGCTGTCGATCTGCGGCGACACGCTGATGCTCAGCTGAGCGCGCCGGCGGCTTGCCGGGCGCGCGGATGATCGCGCCCGTGCAGGACCGCAGATGCCCCGCGGACCGCGAGAAGACTTTGCTTGTCGCCGGAGATACTTGGCGGAGATGAGCATGTTCTGCGACGGCCGATAATAAAAGACAATGTTTCATTGACGTCGACCTGAACAGGCAGAACCCTAAACGGGAGCCTATGATGCAGGAGACGTCGCATGACTGTACTGACGCGCCGCGGCTTCGGCCTCGTCGCCGGCGGGACGCTTTTCGCCCCGCATGTCCTGCGGGCCGCACCCGATCTGAGCAAGGTCACGCTGCGGGTCGGCGACCAGGTCGGCCAGCAGCAGAGCAAGCTGAAGGCGGCCGGCCTCCTCGACGATCTGCCCTACCGCATCGAATGGTCGGTCTATCCGGCCGCCGTCCATCTGCACGAAGCGCTGAAGGCGGGGGCGATCGACATTGGCGGCGCCAATGATTCCCCGACCGTCAGCGCCATTGCCAACGGTTCGCCGGCAACGGCCGTCGCGGCCTGGGACAATGGCGGGCGGGGCACCTATCTCCTGGTGCCGCGCGGCAGCACGGCAGGCTCCCTCGCGGATCTGCGCGGCAAGACCATCTCGCCGACGACCCGCGGCAGCGTGGCGCATCATCTCGTCGTCGGCGAACTGCGCCGCGCCGGCCTGACGGCGGAGGACGTCAAGCTCGCCTTCCTCAATCCGGTCGATGCCGGCGCGGCCTTCGCGGCCGGCAGCATCGATGCCTGGGCGACCTGGGGCATCTATGCGGCGCGCGTGCGCGGCGTGCTGGGCGGCCGCGTGCTGTCCGACGGCAAGGGCATCAATTCCGGCCTGTTCGTCTACAGCGCGACAGCCTCGGCCCTGCGCGATCCCGGCAAGGTCGCGGCGATCGCCGACCTCTCCGAACGGGTCAACCGCGGCTATCAATGGTCGCGCGACAATCGCGCGGCCCATATCGCCTGGTTCAAGACATTTCCCCGGCAGGACGACCAGATCGCCGCCGCGCTCTACGAGGACGAGGCGAGTCACCGGCGTGTCGCGATCGACGACGTCTTCGTCGCGCGCCTGCGCAAGACCTTCGAGACCTGGCGGTCGGTCGGCATTCTCGGCGGCGACATCGATTTCGACCGGCATGTCTATCGCGCGCTCGCGGTCGGAGGTCCGGCATGAGGAGCGATGGCGCGGCCGTGCTGAGCTCGGAGCGGGAACTGGTGGCTGCGATGGCGATGGGGCCGATCGCCTCGGTCGCGCCGGCGATCCCGACCGGCACGAAGGCGCCCGCCGCGGCCCTGCGCCCGGATGCCGGTCCGGGTCGGTCGCGCTCCATCGCGATGGTCGCGATCAAGCCTGCCGCCGCGGCGCGGCACCGCCTGCCGCGCGCCCTGCGGCGGGCGATCGGCCCCGTCCTCCTGGTCGCGCTCTGGCATGGCCTGTCGGTCACGGGACTGCTGCCGCCGGAGGCCCTCGCCGGTCCCGTGCGTGTCCTCTCCAGCGCCGCGGCGCTCTGGTCGACCGGCGAGTTGCAGGACGCCATGGCCGCCTCGCTCGGCCGCGTGCTTGCCGGGCTCGCGATCGGCGGCGCGACCGGCCTCGTTCTGGCCGTCCTTTCGGGCCTGTTCAAGGTCGGCGAGGATCTGATCGACGCCACCGTGCAGATGCTGCGCACGGTGCCGAACATTGCGCTCATTCCGCTGCTGATCATCTGGTTCGGCATCGGCGAACCGCCGAAGATCGCATTGATCGCGCTCGCCACCTCGTTCCCGATCTATCTCAACGTCTATGCCGGCATCCGCAACGTCGACCAGGCGCTGGTCGATGCCGGGCGGACACTCGGCCTCAGCCGGGCCGGATTGATCCGGCATGTCGTCCTGCCCGGTGCCTTGCCGAGCGCCCTGGTCGGGCTGCGTTACGCGCTCGGGGTCGCCTGGCTGGCGCTGGTCTTCGGCGAGCAGGTCAATGCCACCGCCGGCATTGGCTTTCTGATGAGCAATGCCCGCGAATTCTTCCAGACCGACGTGATCGTCGTCTGCCTTGCCGTCTATGCGCTGCTTGGCCTCGCCGTCGACCTCGTCGTCCGTCTCCTCGAAAGGATCTTCCTGTCATGGCGACCGGCATTCACGGGGGCCTGACGCCGGACCGGCCGGCGGCCGTTACCGTGCGCGGCCTGACGCGGCGCTTCGGCGACCGGGCGGTCATCCGCGATCTCGCTCTCGACATCGCCGCCGGCGAGTTCGTCGCGCTGGTCGGCGCCAGCGGCTGCGGCAAGAGCACGCTCCTGAGGGTGCTCGCCAATCTCGACCACGACATAGCGGGCGAGGTGCAGGTGCCCGTGAAGGTGGCGGTGGCCTTTCAGGCGCCACGGCTCATGCCGTGGAAGCCGGTCTGGCGCAATGTGGTGCTCGGCCTGCCGGGTGGCAGCCGGGCGCGGGCCGATGCCGCGTTGGCCGAGGTGGGGCTGTCCCACCGCGCCGACGTCTGGCCGAAGGTTCTGTCGGGCGGCGAGGCGCAGCGCGCTTCGCTCGCCCGCGCCCTGGTGCGCGACCCCGACCTGATGCTGCTCGACGAGCCGTTCGGCGCGCTCGACGCGCTGACGCGCCTCAAGGCACAGGCGCTCGTCGGCGAGCTCTGGCAAAGGCACGGCTGCGCCATCCTGCTGGTCACCCATGACGTCGATGAAGTCCTGATTCTCGCCGATCGCGTCCTGGTGATGGCCGACGGCCGCATCGGCCACGATATCCGTGTCGACCTGCCGCGCCCGCGCAGCCGCGATACCGGTATATTCGCCGCCCTGCGCCAGGATATTCTCGGTTGGCTGGGCGTGGCGACGCCCGGTGCCGGGGCGGCGCGCGCGGCATGAGCGGGGCGCGTCAAGCGGCGGACGATCTGGCGCTTCGTGCCGACGTCCTGGTCATTGGCGGCGGCATGGCCGGAGCCTGGGCGGCCGAGGCGGCCGCCCGCGAGGGTGCCTCGGTCGTCCTCGTCGACAAGGGCTATTGCGGCACGAGCGGCGTCACCGCGACGGCCGGGCCGGGCCATTGGTGGGCGCCGCCGGATCCGCCCGAGGCGCGCCGGCGCGCGATCGCCGGCCGCCAGGCCATCGCCTTCGGCCTCGCCGACCCGGACTGGATGGAAGCGATCATCGACGAGACGTTCCGGCGGCTGCCGGGGCTGGGCCGGCATTACCGGTTCACGCCCGACGACCGCGGCATCGTCAACTACCGGGCGGTGCGCGGTCCGGAATATATGCGCGCGCTGAGGGCGCAGGCCCTGGCGGCCGGAGTGACCATCCTGGATCATCATCCCGCCATGGAGCTCGTGGCCGACGGGGACGGGGCCGTGGCCGGCGCACGCGGCCTGCGGCGGCAGGCCGGGGGAGGCCGGTGGATGGTGACGGCGGGCGCGACCATCCTGGCCGCCGGCGGCACGAGCTTCCTGTCGCATCTCCTCGGCGCGCGCACGAATACCGGCGACGGCTACCTCATGGCCGCCGAGGCCGGCGCTGCCTTGTCGGGCATGGAGTTCACCGCGGCCTATACGATCGCGCCGCGCCGTTCCACGATGACCCGCACCATGTCCTATGCCTTCGCCGACTATTACGACGGCGACGGCCGGGCGATCGATGCGCCCTTCGGGCCGGACCAGACGCTGAAGATCGCCCGCGCCCTGCTGCGCGGGCCGGTCTACTGCTCGCTCGCGCGCCTGCCGCAGGATGTGCGCGACCGCCTCCACACCATTTCGCCCAATGTGCCCCTGGTCTTCGAGCGCTTCGGCATCGATCCCTATCGCGATCGGTTCGAGGTCACGCTGCATACCGACGGCACCATTCGCGGCATCGGCGGCGTGCATGTCGCGACGCGAGACTGCGCCACCACGGTCCGGGGCCTCTATGTCGCCGGCGACAATGCGAGCCGCGAGCGCGTCACCGGCGCTTCGTCGGGCGGCGGCAATGTCAATTCGGCCTGGGCGCTGTCATCGGGGATCTGGGCCGGGCGCGCCGCGGCGGCCCATGCCCGGCGCGTCGGGGCAGCGGATCGCGGCGCCCTGCGGCCGCTCGGGCGCGCCGGCCTGCAACCGGCCGGCGGCGCTCGCCCGCTCGACCTTCCCGCGCTCGCCCGGACGGTGAAGGACGCCATGCATCCCTACGACCGGAACCTGTTCCGCTCGGCGCCTGGCCTCATCGCCGCGCGCACGGCGCTCGATGCCGCGTGGTCGGAGCTCGGCCGCCATGGCGATGGCCGAGCCGAACCGCTGCGCCAGCGCGAGCTGGCCGCACTGATCGCGTCGGCACGCTGGTCGGTGGCGTCGGCGCTCGTCCGTGCGGAAACGCGCGGCATGCATATCCGCGCGGATCGTCCCGCGCTCGACCCCGGTCTCGGTCATCGTCTGCTCGCACGCGGCCTCGACGAGGTTGTGATCGCCGTCGAGACCGCCGCCGGTCCCCGGTCGCAGCTGGAGCCCGTGTCATGATCGCGCTGCTGGTCGCGGAACGTTGCACCGCCTGCAATCTCTGCGTCGATGTCTGCCCGACCAATGTCTTCGAGCGTGCCGGGCAGGGCGCGCCCGCCATTGCCCGGCCCGACGATTGCCAGACCTGCTTCATGTGCGAGCTCTACTGCCGCGCCGACGCGCTCTATGTCGACCCGGATTGCGAGCGGGCGGTGGCGGTGGACCAGGCCCACGTGCTGGCGGCCGGCTTTCTCGGCCGCTACCGCCGGCATTCCGGCTGGGACGAATGGCAAGATCTCTATCCCAATGAGCAATGGCGCATGGAGACGGTGTTCCGTCGGGCCGCGGAGGCGGCGGGTGCGGCGCGCGCTCGGGCGGAAACCGGCGCATCGCAGGAAATTTTAGCAACACGCGCCGGAGTGGAAGAAGAGTCTCGATAGGGTAAAGTATTTGGACGGACATTCCCGACGCAATTCTTATGATCTGCAGGATCAGATGTGGCGAAGAATGTCGGATGAATTATACGATCAGCCTGCTCGACAAGAGCCCCGTAGCGCCGTCAGGCAACGGCGTCGATGCCTTGCAGACCAGCATCCGGTTTGCCGAAGCCGCCGAGGCGCTCGGCTATGCCAGGCTCTGGCTGGCCGAGCATCACGGTTCGCCGGGGCTCGCCGGCTCGGCGCCGGAAATCCTCGCCGCCCATCTGCTGGCGCGCACGCGGTCGATCCGGATCGGCACCGGCGGCGTGCTGCTGCAGCACTACAGTCCCTTCAAGGTGGCCGAGGTGTTCAAGGTGCTGTCGGCGCTGGCACCCGGGCGCGTCGATCTCGGCATCGGCAAGGCGCCGGGCGGGCTGCCGATCACGGCACGGGCGCTGCAGGCCAAGCATGGCGGCGACGGCCGGCCCGGCTTCGGCGCGCAGCTCCGCGACCTCCACGGCTTCCTGGACGGGAGCCTGCCTGACGGCCACCCGCTGAGCGGGGCGATCGCCCATCCGCAGGTGCCGGCGCGGATCGAGCGCTTCCTGCTCGGCGCGAGCGAGGAGACGGCGCGGCTGGCGGCCGAGCTCGGCTGGAACTTCACCTTCGCGGGCCATTTCAACGGTGATGTCGAGAGCATCGAGACGAGTTTTGCGGCCTATCGGGCGCTGGCCGGCCGCGCGCCGTCGCTGGCCGTCTTCGCTTATGCCGACACATCCACCGCGAAGGCCAGGGAGGCGGTGGCGCATGTGCGCATCTTCCGCCTGACGCTGCCCGACGGCCGCCGGTTCAACGTCGCGAGCCTCGACCAGGCGAGCGAATTCGCCCGCCAGGTCGGCGCTGAGACCTATTCGATCGAGCCGGCCGAACCGCAGGTGATCGCCGGCACGGCCGACGAGGTTCGCCGCGAGCTCGACCGGCTCAGCCGTCGCTTCGGCGTCGAGGAATTCATCATCGACACGCCGGTGGCGGAGGCGGAGCGGCGCATCGGCAGCATCGAGCGCATTGCCGGCCGGCGGCTGACCGCCGCGGCCTGAGCGATGCCGACAGATCAGGGGACGCAAGATCCATGACCAAGCGCAAGATCAGTTTCGGCATCATGCTGCAGGGGCCGGGCGGCCACATGAATGCCTGGCGCCATCCGTCGAGCCCTGTCGATGCCAGCGTCAATCTCGACTTCTACATCGCCACCGCGCTCAAGGCGGAAGCCGCCGGCATCGCCTTCGCCTTCGTCGCCGACGGGCTCTACATCAACGACAAGTCGATCCCGCATTTCCTCAACCGTTTCGAGCCGCTGACCATCCTGTCGGCGCTGGCGACGCGCACGACCAAGATCGGCCTCGCCGGGACCGTGTCGACCTCCTATTCCGACCCCTTCACGGTCGCGCGGCAGTTCGCCTCGCTCGACCAGATCAGCGGCGGCCGGGCCGGCTGGAACGTCGTGACCTCGCCGCTCGAAGGCTCGGGGCGCAACTATGGCCGGCCGCATCCCGAACACGAGCTGCGCTACGCGATCGCCGACGAATACCTCGAAGTGGCGCAGGGGCTCTGGGATTCCTGGGATGACGACGCCTTCGTGCGCGACCGGGCGACGGGCCGCTTCTTCGACCGCGGCAAGCTGCACCGTCTCGATCACAAGGGACGCTTCTTCCAGGTCGAAGGCCCCTTGAACATCGGCCGCTCGCGGCAGGGCCAGCCGGTCATTTTTCAGGCCGGCTCCTCGGACACCGGCATCAAGCTCGCCGGCAAATATGCCGACGCCGTCTTCACCCATTCGCCCTCGCTCGAGGAGACGCGCGGCTTCCTCGGCCAGGTCAAGGCGAGCGCCGTGGCGCATGGCCGTCCGGCGGAGGCGGTGAAGATCTATCCAGGCATCGGGCCGATCGTCGGCGAGACCCTGGCCGAGGCCGAGGCCAAATACGAGACGATCAAGAACCTCATCACGATCGAGGAGGCGCTCGCCTATCTCGGCCGCTATTTCGACCATCACGACTTCAGCCAATATGCGCTGGACGCGCCGTTCCCGGAGCTCGGCGACATCGGCCGCAACAGCTTCCGCTCCACCACCGACAGGATCAAGGAGCGGGCGAGGGCGCGCGGCCTGTCGCTGCGCCAGGTCGCGCTCGAGGCGGCGACGCCGAAGCCCAACTTCATCGGCACGGGCAAGGACATCGCCGCCGAACTCGCGCGCTGGATCGATGCGGGCGCGGCCGACGGCTTCATCCTGGGCTTCCCGGTGATTGCCGAAGGGCTCGACGATTTCGTCAGGCTGGTGATCCCGGAGCTGGAGGCGCTCGGCCGCTACGACAGGGACCTGCCCGGCACGACGCTGCGCGACCATCTCGGGCTGCCGCGCAAGGCGAGCCGCCACGCCGCGGAGCAGCCTGCGCCGCGCCGGGCGGCCGGCCAATGACCGTTCACGTGACCGGCGACCCGATCCGGCGGGCGATCGACGGCTTCGTCGACGACTTCATCGTGCTCCGGCGCGACCTGCACCGCTGGCCCGAGCTCGCCTTCGAGGAGCACGGGACCGGCGCGCGGATCGCCGGCCTGCTCGAGGGCTGGGGCTACGAGGTCACCCGTGGCATCGGGCGGACCGGCGTCGTCGGCACCCTGCGGTCGGGGCGGGCAGGGCGGGGACTGGGCATCCGGGCCGATTTCGACGCCTTGCCGATCGACGAGGCGACCGGGCTCGACCATGCGAGCCGCCAGAAGGGGCGCATGCATGCCTGCGGCCATGACGGCCACACCGCGATCCTGCTCGCCGCAGCACGCTATCTTGCCGAGACCAGGCGTTTCGACGGCACGCTGCACCTGTTCTTCCAGCCGGCCGAGGAGGTCGGCGGCGGCGCTCGGGCGATGCTCGGCGATCGGCTGTTCGAGCGCTTTCCGGTCGAGGCGGTGTTCGCCCTGCACAACTGGCCAGGCGTGCCGGCCGGCCGGTTCGGCTTCGTCGAGGGCGCAGCCATGGCCGCGGTCGACCGGGCGCTGATCCGCGTCCGCGGCAAGGGCGGGCACGGCGCCGAGCCGCAGCATGCGGTCGATCCGGTCGTGGCCAGCGCCCATGTCGTCACCGCCCTGCAGACGCTGGTCTCACGCAATGTCGATCCGCGCGAGGCGGCGGTGGTGACGATCGGCGCGATCCATGGCGGCGATGCCGCCAACGTCATTCCCGACCATGTCGACCTGAAGGCGACGATCAGGACGTTCCAGCCGCATGTCCGCGACCTCGTCGAGCGCCGGCTGCCCGCCCTTGTCGAGGCGCAGGCGGCAAGTTTCGGCGCCGAGGCGGACATCAGCTACCAGCGCGGCTTTCCCGCCGTGGTCAACGATCCCGGCGCCCTGGCCTTCGCGCGCGAGACCCTTCTTGCGACACAGGGGCCGCAGGCGGTCGTCGCCGATTTCGCGCCACGCACGGCGAGCGAGGACTTCGCCTTCCTGCTGGAGCGGCGGCCCGGCGCCTTCATCTTCGTCGGCAACGGGCCTTCGGCGCCGCTGCACAGCCCCCGCTACGATTTCAACGACGCGATCATCGCGCCGGCCGCCGCCTTCTGGGCCGCCCTGGCCGAGCGCTTCCTGGCCGCGCCGGCCCTGGCCGCCGCCGCTTCCGTCTCCTGAAAGGGTTCGCACCGATGAGCGCCATCACCGTTCTCTACACGACCACGCTCGATCCGCGCGCCAGGCCGCTCATCGACGACCTCATCCACGAATATGACAGCCGCTACGGCAATATTCCCGGCCGGGAAGGGGCGGTGGTCGAGCTCAACCGCTATCCGCCCGCCGCCTTCGCGCCACCGGACGGCAATTTCCTGCTGCTCGTGCGCGACGGCGAGGCCATCGCCGGCGGCGGCTTCAAGCGCTACGACGCGATCACGGCCGAGCTCAAGCGGGTCTGGACGCGGCGCGACCTGCGCCGGCAGGGGCTGGCGGCGCGCGTGCTGGCCGAGCTCGAGGCCCAGGCGCTGCGCCAGGACTACCGGCGCCTCTATCTGACCACCGGTTTCCGCCAGCCGGAGGCGGTCGGGCTCTATCTCGCCAACGGCTACCGCGCCGAGTTCGATCCGAAGGCCGATCCGGAAACGCTGCAGAAGCTGCCCTTCACCAAGGTGCTGACGGCGGCGGCGCGCCCGGCCAGGGGCGACCGGCCCGATGCGCCGGGCACGGCGGCCTCGGGCAGCCGTGCCGCCTGACCTTTCGGGATCCACGCTCATGACCCTCGTCAACGATGCCACGCGTGTTGCCAGCGCGCCGCCGCAGAACCCGGCGCCGCCTTCGGGATCCTATCGGATCGTCAAGGCACGCTATCCGGGCCGGACCGCCGGCACCGTCTTCGCGGCGCTGGTGATCGCGTTCGTGCTGCATTCCGTTCTCGCCAATCCGCGCTGGGGCTGGGACGTCTTCGCCGAATGGTTCTTCGCCGAGCCGGTGCTGCTCGGGCTCGGCCGGACGCTGCTCCTGACTGTGCTCGGGGCCTTTTTCGGCTTCACCCTCGGGACCGCACTGGCGCTGGCGCGCGTCTCCGGCTCGCCGCTGCTCGCGGCCCTGTCCTGGACCTTCACCTGGCTGTTCCGGTCGATCCCGCTCATCGTGCTGCTGCTGATCCTCAACAATCTCGGCTATCTCTACGAGACCGTGGCGCTCGGCGTGCCCTTCACCGGCATCAGCTTCTTCTCCTACCAGACGACGCAGCTGATCACGCCCTTCGCGGCCGCCATCATCGGCCTGACGCTGAACCAGGCGGCCTTCACCTCCGAGATCATCCGCGGCGGCCTTCTGTCGGTCGACCAGGGGCAACTGGAGGCGGCTGCGGCACTCGGCCTGCCGCGTTCGCGCCAGGCATTCCGGATCGTGCTGCCGCAGGCGATGCGCGCGATCGTGCCGCCGGCCTTCAACGACATTATCGGCCTCGCCAAGGGCACCTCGAATGCCTACATCCTGGCGCTGCCGGAGCTGTTCTACACGATCCAGATCATCTACCGCCGCAATCTGGAGGTCATCCCGCTCCTGATGGTGGCGACCGTCTGGTACCTCGTCCTGCTCTCGGTCCTCTCGGCCGTCCAGTATTTCATCGAGCGCCACTATGCACGCGGCGCGGTGCGCAATCCGCCGCCGCCGGTCATCCGCACGCTGGTCGGCTGGCTCGGCAGGCTGCGTTTCGTGCCCGATGGCCTGCCGCTCGCCGCCGCCACGCCGGCCACGCTGGCCGCGCCGGCGCCCCGGCGGCGACGCGCCTCAGGCGAGGAGGCCCGGCGCGGCGGCCAGGTGACGATCCACAACGTCTCCAAGAGCTTCGGGGCGCTGAAGGTGCTCGACCGGGTGCATCTGACGCTGAGGCCCGGCAGCGTCACCGTCATTCTCGGCCAGTCGGGCTCGGGCAAGTCGACGCTGCTGCGCTCGATCAACCACTTGGAGCCGATCGACGCGGGCCATATCGCCGTCGACGGCCGGTTCATCGGCTACCGCCAGGAGGGCGACGCGCTGCACGAACTGAAGGAGCGCGACATCCGGAAGCGCCGCGCCGATGTCGGCATGGTGTTCCAGACCTTCAATCTCTTCCCGCACCTGACGGTGCTCGAAAACATCGTCGAAGCTCCCGTCGCGGTGCGCCGGCTCGACCGCGTCGCCGCCGTGGAGCTTGCCCGGGACCTGCTCGCCCGCGTCGGCCTCGCCGACAAGGAGAACGCCTATCCGCGGCAATTGTCGGGAGGCCAGCAGCAGCGGGTGGCGATCGCCCGGGCGCTCGCCATGCAGCCGAAGGTGCTGCTTTTCGACGAGCCGACCTCGGCGCTCGACCCTGAACTCGTCAACGAGGTGCTGGACGTGATCAAGGAGCTCGCGCGGTCCGGCGTCACCCTGGTCATCGTCACCCATGAAGTGGGCTTTGCCCGCGAGGTTGCCGACGAGGTCGTGTTCATGGAGCGCGGCCAGATCCTGGAGCAGGGGCCGCCGGCAGGCGTGCTCGATGCGCCCAGCCATCCGCGCACGCGTGAATTCCTCGCCAAGGTTCTCTGATCGGCGCCCCCGGCCCGCATTTCCCGAAGAAGGACAGCCGCCATGCTCTCCCGCCGTCTCGTCGTCAGCCTTCTCGCCGGCACCGCCATGGCCGGCCTGCCGATGCCAGCACCCGTGCTCGCCGCCGAGGCCGACCTCTCGCCCGAACAGAAGGGGCGGGTCCGGGCACAGCGCGTCGAGGACGCGATCAGGCTGATCTCGCCGCAATACCGCTTCGTCGCGCCCGGCAAGTTCACTGTCGGCATTGCCGCGGGCCGCCTGCCGTTCGGCACGATCGCCACCGACAACCGCACCGTCGTCGGCTCGGAAGCCGATCTCGGCCAGCTCGTCGCCGACAGCCTCGGCCTCGATCTCGCCATCGTCCTCACCGCCTGGGCGGACTGGCCTCTCGGCGTTCAGTCCGGCCGCTTCGACGCGGTCATTTCCAACGTCACGGTGACGGAGGAGCGCAAGGAGCGCCTCGACTTCTCCACCTACCGGAACGACCTGCTCGCCTTCTTCGTCCGCCAGGACGGCCCGATCCAGAGCATCCGCGAGCCGAAGGACGTCGCCGGGCTCAAGGTGATCGTCTCCTCCGGCACCAACCAGGAGCGCATCCTCATCAACTGGATCCGGCAGAACGAGGCCGCTGGCCTGAGGACCTCGGAGATCCAGTATTACGACGACGATGCGGTGCTCCAGCTCGCGCTGCAGAGCGGGCGGGCGGATGCCTATCTCGGCCCGCATGCGCTGCTGTCCTACCGGGCGGCGCTCGACCGCAAGACGCGCCTGGCCGGTACGCTGTCCGGCGGCTGGCCGCTGACCGCCGAGATCGCCGTCACCACCCGCAAGGGCGCGGGGCTCGCCGAGGCGATCACGGCCGCCCTCAACGCCCAGATCGCCAACGGCAACTACGGCAAGGCACTGGCCCGCTGGGGGCTCGAACAGGAGGCGATCACGCACTCGCGCACCAATCCGCCGGGCCTGCCGAAGAGCTGAGCCGCCGGCCGCTTCCCCTGCCAGAGAGAAAGTCCATGCCTTTCCGGTCGTCCCTTCCGCCGTCGTCCAGGCGATGGTTCGCGCGCCGATCCCGTTGGCTGCGCTGGGGCCTCGCCGTCGCCTTGCTTGGCACGGCCGCTGCGCCTGCGGCGGCGTCCGAAGCGCCTTCCGCCACTTTCGATCTCAGCCCGGCCCAGGCATCCCGCCCGCGCGCCGCGCGAAACCCCGAAGCCGTCGCCGCGATCGCCCCGGCCTATCGTTTCGTCACGCCGGGGGTATTCACGGTCGGCATCGCGCCCTCCGTGCCGCCGATCGCCACCTACGCCACCGATGCCCGCACCGTGGTGGGCGCCGATGCCGACATCGCCCAGGCCGTCGCCGACAGTCTCGGCCTCCGGCTGGACCTGGTGCCGGTCGCCTGGGCCGATTGGCCGCTCGGGCTCGCCTCCGGCAAATACGATGCGGTGATCTCCAATGTCGGCGTCACCGAGCAGCGCAAGGAGAAGTTCGATTTCTCCACCTACCGGCAGGGGCTGCACGGCTTCTTCGCGCCGCTGGCGAGCCAGGTCACGCGCATCGGCGAGCCGGCCGATGCCGCCGGACTGCGCATCGTCGTCGGCGCCGGCACCAATCAGGAGCGCATCCTGCTGGAATGGAGCCGGCGCAACGTCGCCGCCGGCCTCAGGCCGATCTCGCTCCTCTATTTCGACGACCAGCCGACCAGCCTGCTGGCGCTGCAGGCTGGCCGCGCGGACGTGATCGTGCAGCCGCATTCGCAACTGCTGTTCATCGCGGCGCGCGATCGCAACATCCGCAAGGTCGGCGTGCTCAGCGCCGGCTGGCCGGATCGCTCGGACGTCGCGATCACCACGCGCAAGGGCGCGGGCCTTGCCGGCGCGCTGACGACGGCGATCAACGGCCTCATCCAGTCCGGCCGATATGGCGAGATCCTGGCACGCTGGTCGCTGGAGGACGAGGCGCTGCCGCGCTCCGAGATCAATCCTCCCGGCCTGCCGAGTCATTGAGGGGAGGTGGCCGTGACCAGGACTGTCGAACTCGAGCGGATCAGCTTCCTCGTGCCCGGCACCTATCCGCCCGGCGATCCCGCCCGCGGGCTCGAGGATACGCTGCGCCTCATTGCGGCAGGCGAGGCGCTCGGCTTCGACGGTGCCTGGATCAGGCAGCGCCATCTCGAGCACAGCATTTCCTCCGCGACGGTGATGCTGGCGGCGGCCAGCCAGCGCACGCGGACCATCGCGCTCGGCACGGCGGTCATCCAGATGGGCTACGAGAATCCCTTCCGCCTCGCCGAGGACCTGGCGACGGCCGACCTGCTCTCCGGCGGCCGGCTGCAGGTCGGGCTCAGCGCCGCGCCGCCCGAACATGCGCGGCTGCTCGGCAATCGCTTCCGCGACGGTGACGAGGGTGACGGCGGCGATCAGTCCTACAGCCGGCTCGAGCGGCTGGTCGGCAATCTGCGCGGCGAACTGATCGGCTCGGACGAGACCTTCATCAGCTCGGCCGCCGGCCGCATGCGCCCGGCGATCCGCCCGGTCGCGCCCGGCCTGACCGAACGGCTCTGGCTCAGCGCGGGCTCGACGCGGTCGGTCGAATGGGCGGCCCGCAACGGGTTCAATCTGCTCATCGGCAATATCAACCTCGCCGGCGACACGAGCGGTTTCGTCGCGACGCAGCGCGATCACGTCGCCCGGTTCCGCGCGCTGTCCGATGCCACGATCGCGGTCGGCAGGGTCATCCTGCCGCTCAACGGCGCCGACGGGCGGACCCGCGAGCGCTATCGCGCCTTCGCCGCGGAGCGCCATGGCCGGACGCTGAGCCCGCAGGGCGAGCGGCGCGTCCAGTTCGCAGCCGATCTCGTCGGCAGCGCCGACGAGATCGTGCTGCACCTGCTGACCGAACCGGTCGTCGCGGCGACGCGCGAGCTGCGCCTGGAGCTGCCCTACAATTTCGCCTACGAAGACTATGTCCAGATCCTGACCGACTTTGCCCGCCAGGTCGCGCCGTTCCTGGGTTGGGCGCCTGGCCGGCAGGCGGCGGGCGCACGGCCGCTGCCGGCCAATGTCACGCCGCTGCGGCGTGGCCTCTGACCGGCCGGCCGTTCATGCGCCGATGGCGGCGAGGCCCGCGCTCATCCGCGCCAGCGCCTCGTCGAGCAGGGCGCGCGGCGTGCCGAAATTCATCCGGACATGGCCGAAGCCCTCGCGGCCGAACTCTTCGCCCGCGCTGAAGCCGATCCGGGCCCTGTCGAGGAAGAAGGCGTGGGGCGTCGGCTTCAGCCCCAGGGCGCTGCAGTCGAGCCAGGCGAGGAAGGTGGCTTCCGGGCGGCGGAAGGTGATGGCCGGAAAGCGGGCGGCGATCTCGGCTTCGAGGTGATCGAGATTGGCCGCGAGATAGGCCATGAGCTGGTCGCGCCAGGGCCGGCCCGAGCGGTAGGCGGCTTCCGTCGCCGCCAGCCCGAGCAGGTTGTTGCTGTCGACCATGCCGAGGCGGGCCGCCTCGAACCGCTTGCGCAGGTCGGGGTTCGGAACGATGGCGAAAGCCGTCTTCAGGCCGGGAATGTTGAACGTCTTGCTCGCCGACATCAGCGTGATCGTGCGGGCCGCGATCTCGGGGCCGAGCGTCGCGATTGGAATATGGCGCGCGCCGGCATGGACGAGGTCGCAATGGATCTCGTCGGAGACGATCAGGAGGTCGGAGCGCTCGCATTCGGCGGCGAGGAAGCTCAGCTCGGCCCTGGTGAGCACGCGGCCCGTCGGGTTATGCGGGTTGCACAGGAGCAGCGCGCGCGCCCGTGCGAGCGCCGGTTTCAGCCGTTCGGCATCGATATCGAAGCCGGCGCCAGCCGGCACGATAGGCACGTCGATGCGCTGGAGGTCCCAATGTTTCGGCGCATTGAGCAGCGGACGGTAAAGCGGCGTCTGCACGACGACGCCGTCGCCGGGGGCGAGAAAGGCCTTGAAGGCCATGTTCACGCCGGGATCGACGCCCGGCAGGAAGACGAGGGCCGAGGGATCGACGGCCCAGCCATGCCAGTCGCGCAATGCGCCGACAATGGCCTCCCGCAGCGAATCCGGCGGGTTCGCATAGCCGAGGACCGGATGGTCGAGCCTCTGCCTGATGGCGGCGAGAACGGGTTCGGCGGCGGCAAAATCCATGTCCGCCACCCACATGGGCAGCACGCCGTCGGGATAATAGTGCCACTTCTTGCAGTCGGTCGTGGCCTTGCGGTCGAAAGGAATGTCGAAGACGGAGGTCATGGCGGGCTGTCGCAATATCCGGGCACTGGCCGCAGCAGTCGCACCTGATCGTATCGGCGGCAAGGACAGAATTTTCCGTTTTTCGGCGCGATCCTGGCAGGCCATTTCAGCCCGGCGCGCGCTCCGCCGTGACATCCCTGCCGGCCATGGGCCAGAGTGGCGGCATCCTGTCGAAGCGAATCCGCCGTGACCGTCATTGCCCATCTTTCCGACCTGCATATCGGGCCGGTGCCGTTTCCCCTCGCGCCGCCATGGCGGCTGAAGCCGGTGCTCGGCTGGATCAACTGGGCACGCCAGCGCGGCGCGCACGAGGCCGCGCTGCTGCGGCGGACGCTCGCGGCGGTGCGCGATGCGGGGGCCGACCATATGGTGGTGACCGGCGATCTCGTCGAGCTCGGTCAGGAGACCGAATGGCGGGCGGCGGCGGCGGCGCTCGCGGCGCTCGGCCCGGCCGGGCAGGTCGCCTGGGCGCCCGGCAACCACGACCTCTACACCCGTGATGCGCCGGCGCGCATCCGCGCCGGCCTTGCCGGCTGGCTCGCCCCGGCAGAGCCGCGCGGCGACATCAGGGCGCATTTTCCGCGGCTCGACCGGGTCGGCGACGTGGCGCTGGTGACGCTGTGCACCGGCACGCCCACCTGGCTGTTCTCCGCCGAAGGCGCGCTCGGGGCCGGGCAGCTCGCACGCCTCGACCGGCTGCTCGCCGGCCTCGACCGGCAGCGCTGCCTGCCGGTCATCGCCATGCATCATCCGCCCGTCGCGCCCGGCCTGTCGCGGCTGAAGCGATTGCGCGACGGCGCTGCGCTGCTCGGTCTCGCCGACCGCCATGGCTGTCCGGTGATCCTGCACGGGCACCTGCACAAGGCCTGTCGCGTCGACTGGCAGGGCGCGCATGGCCGGATCGCGCTGATCGGGGCGGCTTCGGCCTCGGCGGCGGGCCATGGCCACGATGATCCGGCGTCCTTCAATCTCGTCACCGTCACCCGCGCCGCGGACGGCTTTGCCTGGCAGGTGGAGACGCGGCGCCCCGGCTGAGGTTCTGCACAGGCGTCATGCGCTTTGCCTGATGGGCTTTGGCCGGCCTTGGTGTAGTTGGAGGGGAGTGCCTGTCCCGCCCCGGAGCCTTCCCGATGTCCGCCTCTGCTCTCGCGCCCGCCCTGCTCGACGCCCTCAAGGCGCTTCTCGGCGCCAGGGTGTCGACCTCGGAATCCGATCGGGCGCAGCACGGCCGCGACGAATCATCCCATCCGCCGCGCCTGCCGGACGCCGTCTGCCGGCCGGAGAGCACCGAGGAGGTCGCCGGCATCGTCAAACTGTGCGCCGCCCACCGCACGCCGGTCGTCGCCTATGGCGCCGGCTCGTCGCTGGAGGGCGCGCTGATCCCGCTGCAGGGCGGCGTATCGATCGACCTCACCGGCATGAACCAGATCCTCGCCGTCCGGCCGGAGGATCTCGACGCGACCGTGCAGGCCGGCGTCACCCGCAAGCAGCTCAATGCGCATCTGCGCGATACCGGCCTGTTCTTCCCGATCGACCCTGGCGCCGACGCCACGATCGGCGGCATGGCCGCGACCCGTGCCTCCGGCACCAATGCGGTGCGCTACGGCACGATGCGCGAGAATGTGGTGAGCCTCACCGTGGTGCTGGCCGACGGACGCGTCATCCGGACCCGCTCGCGCGCCAAGAAGTCCTCGGCGGGTTATGACCTGACCGGGCTCTTCGTCGGGTCGGAGGGCACGCTCGGCATCATCACCGAGGTGACCGTGCGCCTCTATGGCATTCCCGAGGTGATGGCGGCGGCGATCTGCGCCTTCCCGACCGTCGAGGCCGCGGTCGATACGGTCATCACCACCATCCAGATGGGCCTGCCGGTCTCGCGCATGGAACTGCTCGACGACCGCGCCATCGAGGCGGTGAACGGCTATTCCAAGCTGGACCTGCCGGTGACGCCGACGCTGTTCCTCGAATTTGCCGGCAGCGCCGCGAGCGTCGAGGAACAGGCCGTGCTGGTCGAGGAGATCGCCCGCGGCGAGGGGGCGACGGGCTGGCGGCGGTCGACCGATCCGGACGAGCGCGCGCGGCTCTGGCAGGCCCGGCACGACTTCCACTGGGCACTGCGCGCCCTGCGTCCGGGCGCGCGCGGCTGGGGCACCGATGTCTGCGTGCCGATCTCGGCGCTTGCGGAGGTGATCCGCGAGACCCGCAAGCACTGCGCCCAGGCGCCGTTCTTCACCGCCATGGTCGGTCATGTCGGCGACGGCAATTTCCACCTCGCCATGCAGATCGACCGCGACAACCCGGACGAGCTGGCGCTCGCCAGTGCCATCAACGACCGCATGGTGAACCTCGCCCTGAAGCTCGGCGGCACCTGCACCGGCGAGCACGGGGTGGGCATCGGCAAGATGAAGTTCATGCGCACCGAGCATGGCGAGGCGGTCGACGTGATGCATCTGATCAAGGACGCCCTCGACCCGAACGGCCTGTTCAACCCGGGCAAGGTGCTGCCGCCGAGGACCTCGTGAGCAAGCACGAGGGCTCGTGCCGCGCTTGAGGAAAATTTCTTATCGAATTGATATAAATCGATAAAACGAAAGGAATTGATGTAAAATCTCAAGCTGTTGCGGCAGCCGGAGTCGCTGCCTGGCGGTGGGCGGCCCACCAGCCGGCGAGCGCCTCCATCCGGCAGGCGAGCTTGTCGTCCATGCCGCCGGCGAATGCGTCCCAGGCGTCGGCGAAGCGCCGCGGCACCCCGATGACGAGCGGCCGGCCGGCCGCCACGGCGTCGCCGATCTCGGCGATGAGGCCGAGGCCCTCGCTCTCCATCCGGCCGAACTTGTTGATCACCACGAGGTCCAGCGGCTTGTCGAGCGCGGCCTTCAACGCCCCGGCGGCCTCGGCGAGGCCGGTCGGGTCGAGCCGGCAGCTGCCGGCGCTGCCGCTGCCGAGCTCCTGGCAGATATTGATGCGCCGGCCGGTGTCGAGATCCTCGAGCTCCATGTCCATGGTCTCGCAGGAGGCGTCGCTGCCGTTGATCTGGACGAGCCCGGCCACCGCGATGCCGCTGGCGGCGAGGCCGTGGGCGAAATCGGCGAGCATCTGGTCGCAGTCGTCGTCCGGGCCATAGACCACGGCGGCGAGCAGGGAGGGGGATTTGCAAGGGGTCATCGCCGCCAGCTTGCCGTTGCCGCCGCCATCAGTCAAAGCGCCGGTGCCGGGCGCTTGCGGATGCGGAACACCAAGAGCCTCTCCTGCCGGTCCTGGCCCTCCAGGCTGTCGCCGGTCTCCCGCACCAGATTGGGAATGTCGATCGCCGCCATCGGGTCGGTGCAGGTGACCACGAGGAGATCGCCACAGGCCACCGCGGCGAGCGCCTTGCGCGTCTTCAGGGCCGGCAGGGGGCATTTCAGGCCGCGCAGGTCGAGCGCCGTCTCGTTCATGCCGCATGCTCCGCCGGTGCGGTCCGGGCCTCGAACCGGCGCATGATCTCGCGCAGGTGGTTGTCGCCCCACAGTTTCAGCGCACTGATGACGGGTTCGAGGCTGAGGCCGAGCGGCGACAGCGAATATTCGACCTTCGGCGGCACCTGCGCATAGATCGTGCGCACCACCAGGCCGTCGGCCTCCAGCTCGCGCAGCTGGTTGGTCAGCATGCGCTGGGTGACGCGCGGCACCTTCCGGCGCAGCTCGTTGAAGCGCAGCGTGCCCTCCAGCAGGTGGAACAGGATGACGCCTTTCCACTTGCCGTCGATCAGCGACAGCGCGCCTTCCACCGGGCAGCCCGGCCAGTTGCCGAGCTTGCGCAGACGCGGGTTTGGCATGCGTTGCTCCTCAAGGTCGACAGTATCAGTTTCGACACTATAGGCGAAATATGTGCGTTCTTGCGAGCCTGCAAGCTACTGTGCATCTCGTCTCCTGCACCTGGATGAAGGAGATGCCCATGCGTGCCGTCGGATATCGTGAGAACCTGCCGATCGCGGCGGAGGCCGCGCTCATCGACCTCGACCTGCCGAGACCGGTGCCCACGGGCAGGGACCTGCTGGTCGAAGTGCGCGCCGTCTCGGTCAATCCGGTCGACGTCAAGGTACGGGCCTCGACCCCGCCCGAGCCCGGCGCGGCGAAAGTGATCGGCTGGGACGCTGCGGGCGTGGTGGCCGCCACCGGCCCCGAAGCCCGCCTGTTCAAGCCGGGCGACGCGGTCTTCTACGCGGGCGCCATCAACCGGCCCGGCTCCAATGCCGAGTTCCAGCTGGTCGACGAGCGGATCGTCGGGCCGAAGCCGGCATCGCTCGATTTCGCAGCGGCCGCGGCCCTGCCGCTCACCACCATCACCGCCTGGGAGATGCTGTTCGATCGGCTCGACGTCAGCCGGCCGGTGCCAGGCGCGGCGCCCGCGCTGCTGATCGTCGGCGGCGCCGGCGGGGTCGGCTCGATCGCCATCCAGCTTGCCCGCCAGCTCACCGATCTCACCGTCATCGCCACGGCCTCGCGCCCCGAAACCCGCGACTGGGTGCGCGGGCTCGGCGCCCACCACGTCGTCGATCATCGCCAAAAGCTTGCGCCACAGGTTGCGGCGCTCGGCCTCGGCGCGCCGGGGCTCGTCTTTTCGACCACGCATACGGCGAGCCATCTCGCCGATATCGCCGCGCTGATCGCGCCGCAGGGGCGGGTCGGCGCCATCGACAATGCGCCGAGCCTCGACGTCATGCCGCTGATGTCCAAGAGCCTGTCGTTCCATTGGGAGCTGATGTTCACGCGTCCCGTGCAGGGCACGGTCGATATCGAGGCTCAGCACCGCCTGCTCGGGGAGACCGCCCGGCTCGTCGATGCCGGGCGGATCCGCTCGACGCTGACCGAGACCTTCGGCACGATCAACGCGGCCAATCTGAAGCGCGCCCACGCCCATGTCGAAACCGGCACGGCGCGCGGCAAGATCGTCCTCGCCGGCTTCTGATGGGAGCGCATTCCGGCATCATCGGTGCCGGGATGACGCGGCCCGGGCTGCCGTGGCCAGCCAATGGCCGCGGCGGCCGCAACGGCGCAATCGGACGAAGGTCGTCGGCTTGCCGGGTGGAGCGAGGCGGGCAAGACCTGCCTTGCCGGTCAAGGTGGTCGCGCCGCTGAGCGCGCGGCCTTGCCGTCTCGGCGCTCAGGCACGCCGCTCGCGGTCTCGACATCGACCGGCCGGGCAGGAGGCTGCGCCCGGCCGGCGGGTGACGGGTCGGGGTTTGTGCTAGAGCTTGCGGCCATGGCGCAGCTTTCCCCCGACCATTTCGCCCTCACCAGCGCTCTTCTGTCGGTCGACGACGCGATCGCCCGGGTTTCCGCCAACCTGTCGCCGGTCGCCGAGACCGAGCGCCTCGGCCTGCTCGAAGCCGATGGCCGCATCCTCGCCGAGGATATTTTCGCGCCGATCGACCTGCCGCCCTTCTTCAACTCGGCCGTCGACGGCTATGCCGTGCGTTTTGCCGATCTCGACCCGGCAGGGGTGACGGAACTCGCCCTGGCCGGCCGCGTCGCCGCCGGCACGGCGCCGGACCGGCCGGCCGCGACGGGCGAAGCGGTGCGCATCTTCACCGGCGCGCCCATGCCGGCCGGCACCGATACCGTCTTCATGCAGGAGGACGTCCGCCTCGCGGGCGAGCGCGTCGGCTTGCCGCCCGGCCTGAAGGCGGGCGCCAATTGCCGCCCGGCGGGCGAGGACCTGGCGCGCGGCCGGCTGGCGCTCGCCGCCGGCCGGCGCATCACGCCGGAAGCCATCGCGCTCATCGCCGCCCTCGGCCTGACCCAGATCACCGTGCGCAGGCGCGTGAAGGTCGCGATCTTCTCCACCGGCGACGAGATCGTCTCGCCCGGCCGGCCGCTCGGACCGGCCGAACTCTACGATTCCAACCGTTTCACGCTGCAGGCGCTGCTGTGCCGGCTCGGCGCGACCGTCACCGATCTCGGCATCCTGCCCGACGACCGCGCCGCGGTCAGCGCCGCGCTCGCCGCCGCGGCGCATGGCCACGACCTGGTGCTGACCTCGGGCGGCGTCTCGATGGGCGAGGAGGACCACGTCAAGGCAGCGGTTGAGGCGGCCGGCAGCCTGACCTTCTGGCGCCTGGCCATCAAGCCGGGGCGGCCGGTGGCCATGGGCGTCGTCGGCGGCACGGCCTTCATCGGCCTGCCGGGCAATCCGGTCGCCGTCTTCGTCACCTTCGCCCATGTCGTGCGGCCCTTCCTGTGCGCACTCGGCGGCGGCCGGCCCGAGGCGCCGCCGGCTCTGCCCGTCCGGCTGACCTTCACCCATGCCAAGAAGGCCGGCCGGCGCGAATATGTCCGGGTCATGCTGGCGCGTGCCGCCGACGGCGTGGTGGAGGCGGTCAAGCACCCGCGCGACGGGGCCGGGATGATCACCTCGCTCACCGAGACCGACGGCCTCGTCGAGCTCGGCGAGACGGTCACCGCGGTCCAGCCCGGCGACATGGCGGGCTTCCTGCCCTATGCGCTGCTCCGGTAAGCCGAGCCTGCCCGGGCCTTGGCCGCTTCCGGCGTGCCCCGTCCGATCGCGGAGCGAGGTCAGGCGTCCGGATGGCGCGCGGCGATGGCTTCGGCCGCGGCGAGATCTGCGGGCGCATTGGCGTTGAAGAAGGGATCGTAGGGATCGGCGGGCCAGACCGCCTCGGCGACGCCGTGGCGGGCGGTCCAGCGGTCGACCCGCCTGACGTCCTCGACGACGAGGGCGTGGCGCAGATCGGTGCGCAGCCTGACCGGCCAGAGCCCGATGACCGGGTGCGTCCGGTCGCCCGAGCGCGCCGCCGCGAGCGGCTGGCCGGCCGCCGCGCGCGCCGCATGCAGCCGCGACACGAGGTCTGCGGGCAGGAAGGGCGTATCGGTCGCCGCCGACAGGACCCAGGCGATGTCGGGCCGGTGCCCGGCGGCCCAGTCGAGCGCGGCGAGAATGCCGGCGAGCGGCCCGGCGAAACCGGGCACGTCGTCGGCGACGACCGGCAGGCCGAGGAAGCCGAACCGCGCGAGGTCGCCATTGGCGTTGACGATCAGCCCGTCGCATTGCGGCGCGAGCCGCGCCACGATGCGGTCGAGGATCGAGCGGCCGCCAACCGTCTTCATCGGCTTGTCGCCGCCGCCCATGCGCCGGGCGAGCCCGCCGGCCAAGAGGACGCCGAGGGTCGGAGGCATCAGGCGGCCTCCGTTGCACGGGGCGCCGCGCCGGCCCGCGCCCGATTGCACAGGTCGCGCAGCGTCCGGGCCACCTCGCGGGCATGCCGCACGCCGATGAAGCCGGATTTGCTGTAGCGGAAGCGCAGGTGTTCCGGGGTCGCCAACCGGCCGAGATAGGTGCGCTGGAACATGACATGGCCGTCCGCGCCGAAGGCGAGGCCGCTCGTGTCGACGAATTCGATCCGCGCGAGGGCGAAGGCGCGCGTTGCCCGGCCCTCCAGGATCAGCGCGCGCCGGTCGGTCAGCGCATAGAGCGTCCGCCCGCCGCGGAGCGCCGCGCGCAGCGGCGCCGACAGCGACCAGAGGCCATAGGCGAGCGGCGGCAGGGCGGCATAGGCGAAGGGGGGCGGCGCGCCCGCGGTCTTGCTGAGCCAGAAGGCGGCGAAGCCGGTCGCCGCGACGCCGACCGGCATCTCCTGCCACATGGCGCGGCGGGCGAGCCGCAGCCGCACCGGCCGGTCCCACCAGACGAGCCTTTCGCCCGGCTCGATCTGCCGCATGAGCCGTTCGGGGGGCTGGGAGCTATCGGTCATGGCGCGGGCCGCGGAAGGTGGCCTGCATGGAGCAGGGCCGTGGTTCGAGCCGCAGGCGAGCCTCGAACCACGGGAGGTCCCGATGCAGCGGGCCCGCCAGTCCGCCCGGCCGGACGCGATGAGCCCGCCATCATTCGATGATGATCGTCGGCGCGGCCTTCTGCTTGAGGCCGCCGGCGCCGGAGAGCGCCGCCCAGACCTGCCGGGCCATGTCGCGGTAGACGCGCGATTGCGGGTCGTCCGGCGCCATCGCGACCACCGGCTCGCCGGCATCCGAGCGCTCGCGCAGGTTCATGTCGAGCGGCACCTCGCCGAGGAAGGGCACGCCGAGGCGCCCGGCCTCCTGGCGCGCGCCGCCATGGCCGAAAATGTCGTAGCGCTTGCCGGTATCGGGCGCCAGGAAATAGCTCATGTTCTCGACGATGCCGAGGATCGGCACCTCGGTCTTGCGGAACATGGCGACGCCGCGCCGGGCGTCGAGCAGGGCGAGGTCCTGCGGCGTCGAGACGATGACCGCGCCGGCGAGCGGGGTGGCCTGGGCCATGGTGAGCTGGGCATCGCCCGTGCCCGGCGGCATGTCGACCACCAGCACGTCGAGATCGCCCCAGGCGACCTCCCGCAGCATCTGGGTGATGGCGCTCATCACCATCGGCCCGCGCCAGATCATCGGGGTTTCCTCGTCGACCATGAAGCCGATCGACATGACCTTCAGGCCGAACCGCTCGAGCGGGGCGAGGGTGCGCCCCTCGATCACCCGCGGCTTGCCGGAGAGGCCGAGGAGCTTCGGCAGCGACGGGCCGTAGATGTCGGCGTCGAGAATGCCGACCTTCAGGCCTTCCGCGGCGAGGCCGAGCGCCAGATTGCAGGCGGTGGTCGACTTGCCGACGCCGCCCTTGCCGGAGGCGACCGCGATGACGTTGCGGATGCCGGGAATGGTGGCGGCCCGTGTCGGG
>NZ_JAPSET010000050.1:0-41279 GCF_026847585.1 Phreatobacter sp. AB_2022a | reverse complement strand
TCGGCGGCCGTGTCGAGGCGCTGGCGCGCCGCCTCCAGCAGCCGCTCGGCATCGGGGAGCGCGCGGCTCGCCGCCCGCAGCGCGATACGCCGGTCGTCGAGCAGCCGGGCCATGCCGGCACCGTGCCGGCGGCCGAGATCGCCCACTTCAAGGATCAGGTCGGCCCGGACCGGCACGGCCATTTCAGCCGCCGCCGTCGGCGTCGGCGCCCGCCGGTCGGCGGCGAAATCGATGAGGGTCGTGTCGGTCTCGTGGCCGACCGCCGAGATCAGCGGGATGGCGCTCTCGGCGGCGGCGCGGACGACGATCTCCTCGTTGAAGCCCCAGAGGTCCTCAAGGCTGCCGCCGCCGCGCGCGACGATCAGCACGTCCGGGCGCGGCAGGTCGCTGTCCGCGCCGATGGCGTTGAAGCCGCGAATGGCGGCGGCGACCTCGGCGGCGCTGCCTTCGCCCTGCACCCGCACCGGCCAGACGAGCACGCTGCGCGGGAACCGGTCCTCCAGCCGGTGCAGGATGTCGCGGATGACCGCGCCGGTCGGCGAGGTGACGACGCCGATGACCTCGGGCAGATAGGGCAGGGGCCGCTTGCGCGCGGCATCGAACAGGCCCTCGCCGGCCAGCGCCTTGCGCCGCTCCTCGAGCAGCGCCATGAGCGCGCCGACGCCGGCCGGTTCCAGGCTGTCGATGACGATCTGGTATTTGGACGAGCCCGGAAAGGTGGTGACGCGGCCGGTGGCGACCACTTCCAGGCCTTCCTGGGGCTTGAACCTGAGGCGCCCGAACGTGCCCTTCCAGATGACCGCCTCGATGACCGCGCCCTGGTCCTTCAGGCGGAAATAGACATGGCCCGACGGGCTCGGGCCGCGATAGCCCGAGACCTCGCCGCGCAGACGGACGAAACCGAAGGCATCCTCGACCGTTCGCTTGATGGCGGTGGCGAGTTCCGAAACGGTGATTTCGGGAGCATTCGAAACTGCAATATCGGTCATTCCTGCCGAATCCGTTGCCGGTGACGCGCATCTTGTCTAAGCCACCGCATGCGAGGTTTCCAACCTTTGCCGCAACATCTGCCCGCCATGGCGACGGCGTCATCGAGGTCCTGACATGAACGTGCTCCTGGTCGGCGGCGGAGGCCGCGAACATGCGCTTGCCTGGGCGCTGAGCGCCAGCCCGCTGCTGACGAAGCTTTATTGCGCGCCGGGCAATCCCGGCATTGCGGCAGTCGCCGAGCTCGTGGCGCTCGATGTGACCGACCATGCCGCCGTGGTCGACTTCTGCCGCAAGGCTTCGATTGTCCTGGTCGTCGTCGGCCCGGAAGCGCCGCTCGTCGCCGGCCTCGTCGACGATCTCGACGCCGCCGGCATCAAGGCGTTCGGGCCGACCCGCTTCGCCGCGCAGCTCGAAGGCTCCAAGGGCTTCACCAAGGATCTTTGCCGCGACTTCGGCATTCCGACCGCGTCCTACGAGCGCTTCGCCGCGGCCGAACCGGCCAAGGCCTATGTGCGCGCCCAGGGCGCCCCGATCGTGATCAAGGCCGACGGCCTCGCCGCCGGCAAGGGCGTGGTCGTCGCCATGACGCTCGATGAGGCGCTGGGCGCCGTCGACATGATGTTTTCCGGCGACGGTCCCGCCATCGCGTCGGGCGAAGATGGCGCGAGCGTCGTCATCGAAGCCTTCATGAGCGGCGAGGAGGCCTCCTTCTTCGCCCTGTCGGACGGCGAGACGGCCCTGGCGCTGGCGACCGCCCAGGACCACAAGCGGGTCGGCGACGGCGATACCGGTCCGAATACCGGCGGCATGGGCGCCTATTCGCCGGCCCCGGTGATGACGCCCGAGATGATCGAGCGCACCATGGCCGACATCATCCGACCGACGGTCGCGGCGATGAAGGCCAAGGGCCACCCGTTCAAAGGCGTGCTCTATGCCGGCCTGATGATCACGTCCGACGGCCCGAAGCTGATCGAATACAATTGCCGTTTCGGCGATCCGGAGGCGCAGGTGCTGATGCCGCGGCTGAAGGATGACCTGCTGACCCTGCTGATCGGCACGGTCGACGGCCAGTTGAAGACGATGAGCGCCCGCTGGCACGACGACGTGGCGCTGACCGTGGTCATGGCGGCCAAGGGCTATCCCGACAAGCCGCAGAAGGGCACGGTCATCCGCGGGCTCGAAGGCCTCGCGGCGCTCGACCAGGTCGAATTGTTCCATGCGGGCACGGCGCTGAAGGACGGCGAACTCGTCGCCAATGGCGGGCGCGTGCTCAATGTCACGGCGCTCGGCGCGACCGTCGCCGAAGCGCAGGCCAGGGCCTATGCGGCGGTGGACCGGATCGACTGGCCCGGCGGCTTCTGCCGGCGCGACATCGGCTGGCGGGCGGTCGCGCGCGAACGCGGCGAGCCAGCCTGACCCGCAGCGCATGCGCCGCAGGGTCGATGGCGGGGGCCTGTTGCTTCCCTGCCGCAGGCCTTAGTCTGCCGTGGGCGATACCGACAGGAGCACGCATGGCCACCTCGGACCTCTTCCCCGGTTTCAAGTCGCATTGGGTCGACACCTCGATCGGCCGGATCTTCGCCCGGTCGGGCGGCAGCGGCCCGCCGCTGCTGCTGATCCACGGCTTTCCGCAGACCCATGTGGAATGGCACAAGGTCGCGCCTGATCTTGCCCGCTCCTTCACGCTGGTCCTGCCCGACCTGCCCGGCTACGGCTGGTCGGTGGCGCCCGCCGGCGGGCCGGACCACGCGCCCTATGCCAAGCGCGACATGGCGAAGATCCTGATCGAGGTGATGGAGAACCTCGGCCATGTGCGCTTCGCCGTCGTCGGCCACGACCGCGGCGCACGCGTCGGCTACCGGATGGCGCTCGATCACCCGGGCCGGGTCGAGCGGCTGGCGGTGGTCGACATCGTGCCGACCATCGTCATGTGGGAGCGCATCCGCGCCCAGGTGACGCCGAAGACCGAGCACTGGCTGTTCCTCTCCGGGCCGGAGGGCGTGCCGGAGGCCGAGGTCCTGAAGAACACGACCGGCTATCTCGACGCGAAGCTGAGCCTCTGGAGCAAGGCCGGCACGCTGGCCGCCTTCGACCCGCGCGCTCTGCAGCACTATCGCGACTTCTTCAACGAGCCGAACCGCGTCCATGCCTGCTGCGAGGACTATCGCGCCGGCGCCGGAGCCGACCTCGCGGCCGATGAAGCCGACAAGGCGGCCGGACGGACGATCGGCTGCCCCGTCCACGCGGTCTGGGGCTCGGCCGGCATTCCCTCCGCCGGCGCCGGCCCGCTCGAGGCCTGGGCCGTGTTCGCGCCGAAGGCCACCGGCGAAGCGGTCGATGCCGGCCATTTCGTGCCCGAGGAGAACCCGCAGGGCATGCTCGCCGCGCTGCTGCCGTTCCTGAGGGGAGGCTGAGCCGCGGCGGATGATGCCCGACCGCGCGCGGATCAGCCCAGCCCGATGGAGCCGCGCGCCCGGGCGCTCACCTTGGCTTTCAGGAAGGGCGTCCAGCCGAGCAGCAGGCCGGGCAGGCCGAGCGCCTGGCGCGACCAGCGCCAGAAGCTGAACGTATCCTTGTGATCGATGATCAGCCCGTCGCGGCAGACGAGGCGGGCCGAGACGTTGTTGACCACCGCCCGGCCGGTCTGGCTGAACGTATAGCCTGCCGTCCAGGCGACGCGCGCGGTCGTCTCGTCGGCCGCCTCGATCGTGTAGGAGACGGCCAGATCGGTCGCCCGGCCGGCCAGCAGGCGCCACATGAAACGGGCTTGCCGCGCATCGAGCTGGCCGAAGACCGGGTCCTCGAAACGGGCATCGTCCGCATAGAGTGCCCCCATGGTCTTGGCGTCGCGCGCCGCGAAAGCTTCGTAGAAGGCCTCGGCAATCTCCCGCGGCGCGGCCGGCATGGTCCCCTCCCCTGTTGCGCGATCGAAGGTGGTTCAGATCCGGCCGGCCGGCAAGTCCGGCTTCACCGGATCACTTGACCTCTCCGACCTTGACCCCTAACCGGTGCCCCATTCGGCTCCGGACCGCCAGGGCCGGCCCGCGCCAAGAGGATCGATTCCCACACGATCATGACCAGCACCATCGCCCTGCCTCCCGTCATCGACGGGCTCGCCGCCATCGCCGACCAGTATGACGTCGTCCTGTCCGACGTCTGGGGCGTCCTGCACAACGGCATGAAGGCCCATCCGGCCGCGGCTGCCGCCCTCGTCGAGATCCGCAAGCGTGGCGTGCCGGTCGTGCTGGTGTCGAACGCGCCGCGCCAGAGCCCGGTGGTGATCGGCCAGCTCGACCGCCTGGGCGTGCCGCGCGCCGCCTATGACGCGGTCGTCACGTCGGGCGACGTGTCCCGGGACTATATCCGCAAGCGGCCGGGCGAGCCGGTGCACCATGTCGGGCCGCAGCGCGACCTGGTCATCTTCGAGGATATCGGCACGCGGCTCGTCGGCATCGACGAGGCCGCCTATGTCGTGTGCACCGGGCTCGTCGACGACCGCACGCAGACGCCCGACGACTATGCCGGCCAGCTTGCCGCGATGCGGGCCCGCGACCTGTTCTTCCTGTGCGGCAATCCGGACAAGGTGGTCGAGGTCGGCGACAGCCTGATCTATTGCGCCGGCGCGATCGCCGACCGCTACCAGGCGATGGGCGGCGAGGTGCTCTATGCCGGCAAACCGTTCGAGCCCGCCTACGAGGCCTGTTTCGGGTTTGCCGAGCGCATTCTCGGCAAGCCCGTCGACCGCAGCCGGACGCTGGCGATCGGCGATGCGATGCGCACCGACGTCGCCGGCGCCGCGCGCATGGGCCTCGACTGCCTGTTCCTCGCCGAGGGCATCCATGCCGAGGACCTGCTCGGCCCCGACGGCCTGCGGCCCGAGGGACTGGCGGCGCTGATGCGCGAGACCGGCATGCACCCGCGCTATGTGATGCCTAAGCTCACCTGGTGAGTTCCCTCCGGTGGTGCATTGCGCCGGCCGGATCCGGCCGGTCTTGCCCGCGCCGCGCTATTTGAACAGGGCGTCGATGGCGGCCTGGCTGCCGCCCTCGCCTTCCGGCTTGGAGAACAGGGCATCGACCTGGCTCTGGTCCGCCCCCGCGCCGTCAAGCTGCGGCCCGTGCAGGATGTTGCGCACCTTGCGCTCCTCGCGCCGGCGCTCCTCGTCGGTCATGTAGCCCTCGGCATCGGCGGCGTTGATCGCCTCGGCGAAACGCGAGACGCGCGCCTCGATGTGCTGCAGCGTCTCGATCACCTTGGCGACGCGCTGGCCGGTAATGTCCTGGAACGAGCAGGCTTCGAAGATCAGCATCATGCGCTCGTCGACGAGCGCCTTGTAGCCGGGCTGCGCGGGATCGGCCGCCATCACCTCCTCGGCCGCGCCCATGATCGTATCGGTCGCCTTTTCGGTGGCCTTGACGATGGCATCGAGCTCCATGCCGGCGGCGGGAATGCGGCTCTGCTTGAGATCGTTCGGCTGCAGCCGACCGATCTCCGCCTTCATGTTGGTGATGAACGTCGCGATCTCCGAGAGCTCGCGATAGACGGCCATGTCGAGCGAGCGGAAGAAGCTGGAGAGCGATTCGACGGTCAGCTCGGCGAGAGCCACGACGTCGCCGAGCGACACGTCGTCCTCGCGCCGCGCGCGGACGAATTCGACGATCCGATCCAGGTGATCGGTTGACACGCGCTTCATGGCTCTACCCATTCCTTGGGGCCGGCGACTTCTGGTCCCGGCGGAACGGGCCGCGGCCCGCCCCGGACGGGGATCGGCATTGCGGGATGCGCAGGCCGTCAGTCGGCGAACACGGCGTCGATCTTGGCCTTCAAGGTCTGCGCGTTGAACGGCTTGACGATGTAGTTGTTCACGCCGGCCTTCTTGGCCGCGATGACGTTTTCGGTCTTGGATTCGGCGGTGACCATGATGAAGGGCGTGCGGGACAGGTGGCCGTCGGCGCGCACCTCCTTCAGCAGCTCGTAGCCGGTCATCGGCTCCATGTTCCAGTCGGAGATGACGAGCCCGTATTTCTTCTCCTTCATCTTCGCCAGCGCGGCCGAGCCGTCCGAAGCATCGTCGATGTCTTCGAAGCCGAGCTGCTTGAGAAGATTGCGGATGATGCGGATCATCGTGTTGTAGTCGTCGACCACGAGGATCGGCATCGAGAGATCAACGGCCATCGAACCTGCTCCAACGCCACGACGTTGCCGGCAAGGCCCGTCGAGAATTCACGCAAAGCCCGATCATTCCTGGGCTTCGTGGGCCAAAACCTAGAGATGAGCGTTGAAGAAGCAGTTAACGGCAAGGTAGCAGGCCCTGCGAAAAAAGGCGCGGTTCGGGCGGGATTATCGCCGGTTTTTCTTAACCTTACGGATTGGTTGGCCAGGCTCGGGAGCGGCGCGGCGCAGGTCCCGCCGGCCTGCCCTTCCTGCACCGGGCTCGCATGGCAACGGCCGGCCCTGTAGGATGCGCGCCACAGGAGATCCCGCATGACCTACTACCAGGAGCAGTCGCCTTTCTCGACCGGGCTCGGCGGCCGCTGTCCGCGCTGCGGCGAGGGCGCGCTGTTCGAAGGCTTTCTGACGCCCAAGGCCCGCTGCAGCGCCTGCGGCCTCGACTATTCCTTCGCCGATGCGGGCGACGGGCCGGCGGTATTCGTCATCCTGATTGCCGGCTTCCTGATCTGCGGCCTCGCGCTGTTCGTCGAGTTCCGCTACCAGCCGCCCTTCTGGCTGCACGCCCTCCTCTGGGGGCCGCTGATCCTGATCGTGACGCTTGGCCTGCTCCGGCCGATGAAGGGCCTGATGATCGCCCTGCAATATGCCAACAAGGCACGCGAGGGCCGGATCGACGGCGGCGGGCCGGAACGCTAAGCCCGGCCGCATGACCGATACCCGCCGCCATTCGCTGCTGCTGCCCGGCATCGCAGCCCTCGTCGCCCTCACCGTGCTCGTCGGGCTGGGCACCTGGCAGCTGTCGCGGCTGGCCTGGAAGAACGAGCTGATCGCGCAGGTCGCGGCGCGCAGCCACGCCGCGCCCGCGCCGCTGCCGCCGCCCGCCTCCTGGCCCGCCATGACCGCGGAGAGCGACGAATATCGCCGGGTCAGCGCGACCGGCAGCTTCCGCCACGATGCCGAGGCCTATCTCTATTTCGTCGCGGGCGACAGCCGCAGGGCGGGCGAGGCCGGGCACGCCCAGGGCCAGGGCTATCTGGTGATCACGCCGCTCGTCATGGCCGACGGGCGGATCGTGCTGGTCAATCGCGGCTTCGTGCCGACCGACCGGCGCGATCCGGCGAGCCGGACGCAAGGCCAGCTGCCGGGCGTGGTGACCGTCACCGGCCTCCTGCGCTATCCGGAGGCCCGCGGGCTGTTCGCGGCGCCCGACGATGCGGCGCGCCGGCTGTTCTATACCCGCGACATCGGCGCGATGGCGGCCGCGCTCGGCCTCGACAGGCGCCAGACCGCACCGTTCCTCATCGATGCCGACAGTGCCGATGTGCCCGGCGGCCTGCCGCAGGGCGGCCAGACGCGCCTCGTCTTTCCGAACCGCCACCTCGAATATGCGCTGACCTGGTACGGGCTCGCGCTGACCCTGGTCGGCGTGTTCATCGCCTTCGCGCTGCAGGGGCGGCGCCGGTAGGCAGCCCGACGGCGTCTTTGCACGCCGCTTATGCGCGCTCCGGCAAATCCGAATGGCGGTTTGACGGCCCGAGGCGCCACATCCAGGGCGACCCAAGGAGGTCGTCATGGCATCGATCGTTCACGAGCCCCGCCCGGCCCGTCCCTTTATCGCCGCCCGCAGCAGCCTCGCCGACCCGCCGCGCTCGGCGGCGCTGCGCGCTCTGGCGCGCCGCTTGGCACTCCATCTCGCCGTTGCCGGCTGCCTCGCGCTGCCGCTGATCGCGGCACTGGCGCTGCGCGCCTACGTCTTCGTGCCGCGCTGAGGACGAACCGCGATGGCCCAGTCCTCACGCCATTCCGGCGCTCGCGCGCCGCACCTCTTCATCGTCGGCCCCTGTGCGCACGGATTGTGGGCCGCCCGCGACCTCGACGGCAGCGCCGAGGGCGTCTTCCGCACCCGCAAGGCGGCGATCCGCTTCGCCCTCGTGGAGGGCGGCCACGACAATATCGTGACGCTGAGCAGCGAGCCGGTCGAACCCTCGTTCATGCGGAGCGTGTCATGACCCTGCCGCTTCTCGCGCTGCATGCGCCGCGCCGGCCCAGCCTCGACGAGCAGGTCTGGCACGCGGTGTTTCAGGGCTTCGCCGAGGCGACCCTGCCGCTGATCCGTGATCATCTGGCGCGCGGCACGCGCCACCACGGTATGATCGCGAACCTGCTCAATGCCCGCGGCATTCCGTGCTATGGCCACGCCCGCTGGACCGCGACGGATATCCGCATGGTGCTGAGCCATGGCGCGCTGAGGGAAGCCGGCTGACCGGCCCCTCGCTCCGTTCGGCAAGCTCCGATCAGACGCGGCGCTGACCCGAACGCTGGCCATGCTGGCCGCCGGCGGCCGGCTGGCCGCTGCCGAACTGCTCCTGGACCGACAGCAGCGCCGCGCGGGCGGCAGTCTTTTGGGCGTTGAAGGCGGCCGCCTCTTCTTTCGAAATGGAGCCGTCGCCGTCGGTGTCCATGGCCTTGAACAGGTTGCGGCGCGACGCCGACCAGGCGTTGCGGTCCGCGCCATTGGCCGTCTCGGTCGCTTCTGCCTGGCCGGTCGGCATATTTTGCCCGGCGGCGAGGAACTCCGCCTGCGAGATGAGGCCGTCCTGATTGGCGTCGAGCCGGTTGAAGACCTGCTCGAAATCGTTGGAATTGCCGGTCCGGCGCGTGTTTCCGGAGCCATTGGCCTGGCTGTTCAGGGCGTTCGCCGCCCCGGTCAGCAGGCCGAGTGCCGCTGCGTACATGTCCGCTCCCTTCGCGTGCATCGGTGATGGTGCGAAGGGCTTCGCAGGAAGCGTGCCAGAGCCGGTCAGAACCCGGCGGGCTGGCCGACGGCCACGACCAGCAGCTTCGGATCACCCAGCAGGCGCCTGGCGACCCGCCGCTGGTCGTCCAGCGTCACGGCGGCGATCAGGCCGTTGCGGCGCTCGAGGTAATCGGGGCCGAAACCGTCGAGCTGGATGCGGATGAGATTGCCGGCGATGGCATTCGAGGTTTCGAAGCGCAGCGCCCAGGAGCCGATGAGATAGCGCTTGGCCTGATCGAGCTCGGCGTCGCTCGGCCCGTCGCGGCCCATGCGCGCCAGTTCCTGTTCGATCACTGCAAGGCTTTCGGCCGCCCGGTCGTTGCGGGTGGAGGTGCCGCCGGTGAGCAGGCCCGCCGCCTCGAAGGCGGCAAGACCCGACGTGACCGAATAGGCGAGGCCGCGCTTTTCCCTGACCTCGGTATAGAGCCGCGACGACAGCGTGCCGCCGCCGAGGATATGGTTCATCACGAAGGCCGGAATGAAGTCCGGATCGTTGCGCTTCAGCCCGGCGAGTCCGAAGGACATGACCGTCTGCGGCACGTCCAGCGCCACGAGCCTGCGCTCGCCGGCTCCGGCCAGGGCCGCCTGCGGCACGGGTGTCAGGCCGGCCTCGGCAGGCAGGTCGGCGAAGACCGCGTCGAGCACGCCCGCCAGGGCTTCCGCCGTGATATCGCCGACAACGGCGATCTTCAGATGCGCGCGCGAGACCATGCGCCGGTGCAGGGCCAGGAGGTCGCCGCGCGTGATCTTCTGCACGCTCTCGGCCGAGCCGATGATGCGCCGGCCATAGGGATGGCCGGGGAAGGCCGTCGCCCAGAAGGTCTCGTTGGCGATCGCATTGGGATTGGTCGACGCGCGCCGGATGTTGGCGAGCACCGACTGGCGGATGCGCTCCAGCGGCCGGTCGTCGAAACGCGGCCGGGCGAGCGCCAGCTTGAGCAGCGCAAAGGCCTCCGCCCGGTGCTCGCTGAGCACCCGGAGCGATCCCGACAGCGTGTCGCGCGCCGCCGCGAAGGTCATTTCGATGGCGCGATCCTCGAGACGCTTGCTGAACGCCTCGCTGTCCAGTTCGCCCGCGCCCTCGTCCAGCATGGCGGCCAGCATGTTGGCGGTGCCCGGCAGGTCCGGCGGATCCTGCGCGGCGCCGCCGCTCATCGCAAAATCGAGGGCGATGATCGGCAGATGCGTCTGCCGCACCAGCCAGGCCTCGATCCCGCCGGGAGACCTGACCCGCTCGACACGGCTCGCGGTCTCGGCCGCTGCGGCATTGGACAGAAGGGCTGACGTCATGGCGAGGGCCCCTGACACGAAGCGACGACGAGGCGAAACCGGGGTCATCCGTGGTCCCCGCGCACGAGTTCGGCCGTAACCGCGCGGTCGAGGGCGAAGGCGCGCGCGGCGGCCCTGGCGACATCGGCCACCGTGATCTTGCGCACCCGGTTGGTCCAGTCCTGCAGGTCGGCGACCGTTGCGCCGCAGACCAGCGCGGAGCCGTACATGCGCGCCATCGAGGCCTGGCTGTCCTGTGAGAAGATGGAATCGGCGATCAGGCGGGTCTTGGCCCGGGCCAGCTCTTCCTCGGTGATGCCGTCCTGCACGAGCCGGCCGAGCACATCCGCTATGGCCGTCTCCAGGCGCTCCAGCGTCACGCCCGGCCGCGGCGAGGCGAAGACGCCGAACCGGCCGTCGCCGAGCGACGATCCCGCATAGAAGCCGCCGGCGCCGGCCGCGAGCCCCTGTTCGGTGACGAGCGCCTTGAAGATGCGGCCGTTGGGACTGCTGCCAGCGATCTGGCCGAGGATTTCCTGCGCCTCGGCCTCACCGGGCGCCGCCGTCGCGTAGGACGGAACGATCACCGCGTGGCTCATGCTCGGCTGGGCGACGCGGGGATCGGCGAGCCGCACCCGTTCGCGTTCCGTATGCACGGGCGATGGCGGCCGGCGGCGCGGACGGATGGCAGGATTGGCCGCGATCGTGCCGTAGGTCGTCTCGGCGAGACGCACCACGTCGTCGGGCGTGACGTCGCCGGCAATCACCAGGACGGCATTGTTGGGCGCGTAGTGGCGCCGGTAGAAGGCCAGCGCGTCGTCCCGGTTGAGCAGGCGGATCTCGCGCTCCCAGCCGATCACGGGAATGCCGTAGGGATGATCGCGCCAGAGCCGGTGCGAGAAGGCCTCCGACAGCCGGGCGCCGGGATCGTTGTCGGTGCGGCTCTTGCGCTCCTCCAGCACCACGTCGCGCTCGGGATCGACCACCGCATCGGTCAGGACGAGGCCGGTCATCCTGTCGGCCTCGAACTCCATCATGGTCGCCAGGTGCTCGCGCGCGACCCGCTGGAAATAGCCGGTATAGTCGTAGGAGGTGAAGGCGTTCTCGTTGCCGCCGACCGAGGTGACGGCGGTGGAGAAAGTGTTGCCAGGGGCGCGCGCCGTGCCCTTGAACATCAGATGTTCGAGGAAATGGGCAATGCCGGATTTGCCCGCCTCCTCGTCGGCCGAGCCGACGCGATACCAGAGCATGTGGGTGACGACGGGAACCCGGTGGTCGGGAATGGCGATCACCTCGAGCCCGTTCGGCAGCACGCTGCGTACCACCCGCTCGACCGGCACCGTGCCGCCGGCGTTGGATGCCAGCGCCGGCGCGGCCGTCGCGGCAAGGGTCGTGGCAAGCGAGCGTCGGGTGATCGGCATGGAGGGCACCACGCAGGAGAAAAGGTCAATCTGTCATCAATACCGCATTTTTGCGGTCCGCGCGGCATGTTGGCGCAAACATGATCGTGCCGGCCGGCCACCCGCGGGGCGCCCACGAAAAAGGGGCGGCCAAAGCCGCCCCTTGCTGGAAAGACCGCATGCCCGCGGCAGGATCAGGAGACCTCCGGCGGCTCAGTGTCCGCCGCCGGTGGCCGCGCCGACCGCGGCGCCCGCCCAGTTGTAGCCCCAGACATAGATGCAGGCGAACAGGAACAGCCAGACCACGTCCACGAAGTGCCAGTACCAGGCCGCCGCCTCGAAGCCGAAATGCTTGGCTGGCGTCAGGTGCGTGTCCTTGTAGAGGCGCAGCGCGCAGATCAGCAGGAAGATGGTGCCGATGATGACGTGGAAGCCATGGAAGCCGGTCGCCATGAAGAAGGTGGCGCCATAGATATTGCCCGAGAAGCCGAAATGGGCGTGGGAATATTCATAGGCCTGCAGCGTCGTGAACAGGGCGCCGAGGGCGACCGTGAACCACAGATACATCTTGGCGGCCTGGCGCTCGCCGGTGACGATGTAGTGGTGGGCGGCGGTCACCGTGGTGCCGGAGAGCAGCAGCACCATGGTGCCGAGCAGCGGCAGATGCAGCGGGTTGAAGGTCTCGATGCCCTTCGGCGGCCAGTGGCCGCCGGTCAGCTCGGTGCGCTGGAACTGATGCACCTCGCCCGGGAACAGCGCGGCGTCGAAATAGGCCCAGAACCAGGCGACGAAGAACATCACCTCGGAGGCGATGAACATGATCATGCCGTAGCGCAGGTGCAGCGAGACGACCCGGGTATGGTCGCCCTGCTGGCCTTCCTTCACCACGTCCGACCACCAGCCGAACATGGTGTAGAGCACGCCGATCAGACCGGCGAAGAACACCACCGGGCCAAGCTTCAGCCCGGCCAGCGGCAATGCCTTCATCCACATGACGGCGCCGACCGCCATGAAGAAGGCCGACAGCGAGCCGAGGAACGGCCAGGGGCTCGGTGGCACGAGGTGGTAGTCGTGATGCTTGGTATGGGCCTCGGCCATTTCTGGTCTCTCCGGTTTCCCTTCGCAGCGGCTCGCGCCGGCTGATTTCGTTCCGTGTTCAGTTCGCCCGGACGTTCGCCGGGGCGCCGGCCACCGGCCGCGCCGCCGGCGTCTGCCGGAAGAAGGTATAGCTCAGCGTGATCGTGTTGACCGTGCGTCCTTCCGGATCGTCGGCAATGGCCGGATCGACGAAATAGACGACGCTGAATTCACGCGTCTCGTGCGGCCCCAGCGTCTGCTCGGTGAAGCAGAAGCACTGCAGCTTGTTGAAGAACCGTCCCGTGCCGAGCGGCGCGACATTGTAGCTCGCCATGCCGGTGGCCGGCTGGTCGGAATGGTTGGTGACCTTGTAGACCATGGTATGGGTCTCGCCGGCCCTGACTGTCTGGCGCGGCGTATCAGCCTGGAAGCGCCAGGACAGGCCGGGCGCGACATTGGCGTCGAACCGGACGTCGATGACCTGGTCGACGACCCGGTCGGCCGGCCGCTCGGCCACCATGGTGGTGCCGCCGAAGCCGGTCAGCCTGCAGAACATGTCGTAGAGCGGCACCATGGCGTAGGCGGCGCCGAACATGAGGAGGCCGAAGCCGAGCGCCGCGCCGCCGACCTTCAGGTCGCGCAGCCAGTTCCGCCTCGCAATGTCGTCAGCCTTCGGACCGGGCATGGCGCGACCCTACAGTGGACGGTTGAACATGGCCGGGCCCTTCACCAGGGTGACCGCCCAGAACAGCACGCAGAGACCGGCGAGCACCAGCGCCAGCGCGACGTTGCGCTGCCTGCGGCGCTTCTTCTCCTCCTCGGTGAGGACGATCCCCTTCTCCGGCTCCTGGCCTGCCATGACACGCCCCATCGTTCACAGAAACCGGGCGATCAGGCCCTGCTCGACGAGCAGGACGGCAAAGAGCGCGAAGAGATAGACGAGCGAAAAGCCGAACAGCCGGCCGGCCGCCTTGCGCGCCGGAGCGCCTTCGCGCAGCCGGTAGACCTCGATCGACAGCCAGAGCATGCCGATCCCGCCGATGGCGGCCGCAACGCCGTAGCCGATGCCGGCGAAGCCCATGAACCAGGGCAGGACGCCGAGCGGGGCGAGAATGACGCTGTAGAGCAGGATCTGCTTGCGCGTCTCGGCCTCGCCCGCCACCACCGGCAGCATCGGCACGCCGGCGCGGGCATAGTCGTCCGACTTCAGCAGGGCCAGCGCCCAGAAATGGGGCGGCGTCCAGAAGAAGATGATGAGGAACAGGACGGCCGCTTCGAGCGACACCGTGCCGGTCACGGCAGCCCAGCCGATCATCGGCGGAAACGCGCCGGCGGCACCACCGATCACGATGTTCTGCGGCGTCGAGCGCTTCAGCCACATCGTATAGATGACGGCATAGAAGAAGATGGTGAAGGCAAGCAGGCCGGCGGCCAGCCAGTTGGCGACGAGGCCGAGTACGACGACCGAAAAGGCCGAGAGGATCAGGCCGAAGGCGAGCGCCTCGCCCGGTGAGACACGGCCGGCGGGAATCGGACGCTGGGCGGTGCGCGACATCAGGGCGTCGATGTCGGCATCGTACCACATGTTGAGCGCACCGGAGGCGCCGGCGCCGACCGCGATGCACAGGAGGCTCGCCGCGGCCAGGACCGGATGCAGCGTGCCCGGCGCCACCACGATGCCGACCAGCGCCGTGAACACGACGAGCGACATCACCCGCGGCTTCAGGAGCGCGATGAAGTCTCCCGGCGTCGCCTGGCTGACCAAGGCCGCGCGGCCGGCTCCGTTGGTTTCGTCGACGAAAGCCAAAGCGTGCTCTTCACTCGTCTCGGGCCGGAAGCCGGACGGCAACCGGGGTGCTTTCAAGGTCATGTCGGCCACCTCTCAGGTGCCCGGGTGGATGACGGGTCCGGGGCGCTCTGCGGCCTCGGACCCGCCGGTCTCGTGGTCGGGCCGGCGAACCGGCCTCCGGCATCAGCGGATGCGCGGCAGTTCCTCGAACTGGTGGAACGGCGGCGGCGAGGACAGGGTCCATTCCAGCGTGGTCGCGCCCTCACCCCACGGATTCTCACCAGCCTTCTCCTTGCGGATGAAGGCGAGCGCGATGCCGACGAGGAAGATCGCGACGCCAACGGCGGCAATGTAGGAGCCGATCGACGAAACGAAGTTCCAGGTCGCGAAGGCGTCGGGATAGTCGACGTAGCGGCGCGGCATGCCCTGCAGGCCCAGGAAGTGCTGCGGGAAGAACACCAGGTTGACGCCGATGAAGGTGACCCAGAAGTGCAGCTTGCCGAGGAACTCGGAATACATGTAGCCGCTCATCTTGGGGAACCAGTAGTACCAGGCCGCGAAGATCGCGAACACGGCGCCGAGCGACAGCACGTAGTGGAAATGCGCGACGACGTAATAGGTGTCGTGCAGAGCACGGTCGATGCCGGCATTGGCAAGAACCACGCCGGTGACACCGCCGACCGTGAACAGGAAGATGAAGCCCACCGCCCACAGCATCGGCGTGGTGACGCGGATCGAACCGCCCCACATGGTGGCGATCCAGGAGAAGATCTTCACGCCCGTCGGCACCGCGATCACCATGGTGGCGGCGACGAAATAGGCCTGGGTCGAGGTCGACAGGCCCGCCGTGTACATGTGGTGGGCCCACACGACGAAGCCGACGACGCCGATGGCGACCATGGCGTAGGCCATGCCGAGATAGCCGAAGACCGGCTTGCGGGAGAAGGTCGAGACGATGTGGCTGATGATGCCGAAGGCCGGCAGGATCAGGATGTAGACCTCGGGGTGGCCGAAGAACCAGAACAGGTGCTGGAACAGGATCGGGTCACCGCCGCCGGCCGGATCGAAGAAGGTCGTGCCGAAGTTGCGGTCGGTCAGCAGCATGGTGATGGCGCCGGCGAGCACGGGCAGCGACAGCAGCAGCAGGAAGGCCGTGACCAGGATCGCCCAGGCGAACAGCGGCATCTTGTGCAGCGTCATGCCCGGGGCGCGCATGTTGAAGATCGTCGTGATGAAGTTGATCGCGCCGAGGATCGACGAGGCGCCGGCGATGTGCAGCGACAGGATGGCAAAGTCCATCGCCGGACCGGGATGGCCGGAGACCGAGAGCGGCGGATAGATGGTCCAGCCGCCGCCGAAGCCGTGCGTGCCGGGGGCGCCCTCGACGAACAGCGAGATGATCAGCAGGCCGAAGGCGGGCGGCAGCAGCCAGAACGAGATGTTGTTCATCCGCGGGAAGGCCATGTCCGGCGCGCCGATCATGATCGGCACGAACCAGTTGGCATAACCGCCGATCATCGCCGGCATGACCATGAAGAAGATCATGATCAGGCCGTGGCCGGTGGTGAAGACGTTGAAGGTCTGCGGATTGGTGAAGATCTGCATGCCCGGATGCATCAGTTCCAGCCGGATGCCGATCGACAGGGCGAAGCCGACCAGGCCCGCAATGATCGCGAACCCGAGATACATCGTGCCGATGTCCTTGTGGTTCGTCGAATAGACGTAGCGGCGCCATCCGGTCGGATGCGCATGATCGTCATGCGCGTGATCGTGCGCATGATCGGCGGACGCGTGAGCCTGAGCCATTACTTCAAGTCCTCGACATCTTCTGTCGGTTATGAACGCGAGAGCGGCGCATCAGCGCGCCGCGGGAAGATCGGCAGCAGCAACCGTGGTCGCCGGCTGTTCGGCGGAAGCGAACTTCTTCTTCGCCTCCTCGAGCCAGGCGGCATAGGCCTGCTCGGAGACCACGCGGATGGCGATCGGCATGAAGGCGTGATCCTTGCCGCAGAGCTCGGAGCACTGGCCGTAGAAGATCCCCTCGCGGGTCGCCTGGAACCAGGTCTCGTTCAGCCGGCCCGGCACGGCGTCGACCTTGACCCCGAAGGATGGCAGGGCGAAGGCGTGGATCACGTCGGACGAGGTGACCTGGACGCGGACGATCTTGTTGACGGGAACGACGACCTCGTTGTCGACGGCGAGCAGGCGCGGCACTTCGGAGCGCGGCGTGCCGCGGGCCACCCGCTCGGCGATCTCCTGCTCGGTCTGCATGGTCGAGACGAAGCTGAAATTGCCGTTGTCCGGATATTCGTAGGACCACTTCCAGGTGGAGGCGATGGCCTTGATGGTCACGTCGGCGCGCGGGATCGTCAGCTGCTGGTAGAGCAGGCGGAACGAGGGCACGGCGATGATGATCAGGATGAAGACCGGGATCACCGTCCAGGCGACCTCGAGGCCGACATGGTGCGTGACCTTGGAGGCGACCGGGTTGCGCTTCTCGTTGAAGCGGAACACGCACCACAGGAGCAGCACGGCCACGAACACCGAGATGACGACGATGATCGGCAGCAGGAAGGCATTATGGAACCAGTGCATGAATTCCATGATCGGCGAGGCCGCGACCTGGAAATTGATGCCGCCCGGCTCCGGCTGACCGAGACCCGGGGTCTGCGCCATTGCCGGATCGAGGGCGCCGAGCAGCACCGTGGCGCACAGGAGCGCCAAAGCTCCGCCCCACCCGGCCGGCGCGCCGTTCCGCATCGCCTCACGCATGTTCTTCCGCTCCATATCCTCAGGCTCGAACACGTTCCCTCGTGCTGCGAGTCCGACTTTGTTCATCCGTTCGCGGCCTGCGCACCGGTCCGGCGCTGCGTCGCGGGCAAAGATCCTCGTGCTTTCCGAGCGGGCGCGCGTCGTCACGGGACACGCCACACACGGTAAAAGGAGGGGCTTTCGGCCCCCTTGAAACACAAAAACGCCATGCTCGCAATGCGACCGTTGGGGCCCTGTGCGGCGCCCCAAACAGATCTAGCCTAAACTCGTTATAAACTCGACGACAGAACCGTGGAATCCTCCCAAAGGCGACATTTGCCCTCGCGATTGCGGCACCGCGCCGGCATTTGGCTCTCAGCCTTGACAGGGTTACCGTGGAATGGTCCCTCCCCTGGCCCGGGGGGGTTCGGCCGCCTGTCCGGCGCGATTCGACCCGGCCGTCGCCGTGCCTTTGAACTTCTGGGAGCACAACCAATGAACATGCCGTCCTCGATGCGGTCGCCCGGACTGAGCGGCCCGGCGCGCATCGGTATGGCGCGCCCTCGCCTGGCGCGCGCCGCCCTGGCCTTCGGCGCGGCGCTGGCGCTCGCCGCAGGCTTTGCGGCCGCGCCCGCCCTGGCGCAGGGCGCGGTGAAGGCGACCCATGGCGACTGGCAGATTCGCTGCGACACCCCGCCCGGCGCGCGCTCCGAGCAATGCGCGCTGGTGCAGAACGTCGCCGCCGAGGACCGCCCGAACGTCGCCTTGACCATCATCGCGCTGAAGACGGCGGACGGGCGCGCCCGCCTGCTGCGCGTGCTGGCCCCGCTCGGAGTGCTGCTGCCGTCCGGCCTCGGGCTGAAGATCGACAATGCCGATGTCGGCCGCGCCGGCTTCGTGCGCTGCCTGCCGTCGGGCTGCGTTGCCGAGGTGGTGCTGGAGGATACGCTGCTCAACCAGCTCTCCTCCGGCCAGACCGCGACCTTCATCATCTTCCAGACGCCCGAGGAGGGCATCGGCGTGCCGGTCTCCCTCAACGGCTTCAAGGACGGTTTCACGGCCCTGCCGTGACCCTCGGCTCCGCGGTTATGTCACGCCCGCGCCCAGATTGACCGCCACAAGCGGTGCCGGGCCGGATCCGGCGCCCGCCGAAGACGCCCATGCCGCCCGGAATGCCGGACGGTCCTCGCGAGAATGGAATATCGATCATGACCGATCTCTCGCTGCTCGCCCGCGCCGGCCTCGATGCCGGCGAGACCCGCACCATCGTCGCCCGGGCGCTCGAGGGCGCGGACGACGGCGAGCTTTTCCTGGAATATCGGCAGTCGGAGCAGCTTCTGTTCGACAATGGCCGCCTGAAACAGGCGGGCACCGACAATTCGCAGGGCTTCGGGCTGCGTGCCGTGAAGGGCGAGGCGATCGGCTACGCCCATTCCTCCGATATCTCGGAAGAGGCGCTCAGGCGCGCCGCCGACACGGTGCGGGCGGTGGCCGGCGGCTACGAGGGAACGTTCGCCGCCGAGCCGGGCCGCAGCAATGCGCGGCTCTACGGCGACGAGAACCCGCTCGATGAGCCGGCCTTCGCCGACAAGGTCAAGCTCCTGGAGACCATCGACTCCTATATCCGCGCGCGCGAGCCGAAGGCCCGGCAGGTCACCGCCTCGCTCGCGGCCTCCTGGCAGGTGGTCGAGATCCTGCGTGCCGACGGCGGCCTCTATCGCGACGTCAGGCCGCTGGTGCGCCTCAACGTCTCGGTGGTCGCCGGGGCGGGCGACCGGCAGGAAACCGGCTCGCACGGCTATGGCGGCCGTGCCGGCTATGCCGACTTCATCGCCGAGGGCCGCTGGCAGCACGCCTGCGACGAAGCGATCCGCCAGGCCCTGGTCAATCTCGACAGCGTCGCCGCTCCGGCCGGCGAAATGGATGTCGTGCTCGGCCCGGGTTGGCCGGGCGTGATGCTGCACGAGGCGGTGGGCCACGGCCTCGAGGGCGATTTCAACCGCAAGGGCACCTCCGCCTTCGCCGGCCTGATGGGCCAGGAGGTCGCCGCCAGGGGCGTGACCGTGGTCGACGACGGCACGCTCGCCGGCCGGCGCGGCTCGATCTCGATCGACGACGAGGGCACCGCCTCCAACCGCACGGTGCTGATCGCCGACGGCGTGCTGGTCGGCTACATGCAGGACCGGCAGAACGCCCGGCTGATGGGCGTCGCGCCAACCGGCAACGGCCGGCGCGAGAGCTATGCCCATACGCCCATGCCGCGCATGACCAACACCTACATGCTCGGCGGCGGCCACAGCCGCGAGGAGATCATCGCGAGCGTCCGCCAGGGCCTCTACGCCGTCAATTTCGGCGGCGGCCAGGTGGACATCACCTCGGGCAAATATGTCTTCGAATGCACCGAGGCCTACCGCATCGAGAACGGGCGCATCGGTGCCCCGGTCAAGGGCGCCATGCTGATCGGCTCGGGCCCGGCCGACATGAAGCGCATCACCATGATCGGCGACGACATGAGCCTCGACAGCGGCATCGGCACCTGCGGCAAGGCCGGCCAGTGGGTACCCGTCGGGGTCGGCCAGCCGACGCTGAAGATGGAACGGATCACGGTCGGCGGCACCGGCTGACGGGCGTGTCGCGGCCGGCACGGCCGGACGTGCGGGAAAACCCTCGGGTATCCCCGCCGCGGCCGACTGCCTAGATATGGAACCTTCCCCGCCGGCCCGCCCCCCGAACGCATGACCGACCACTCCTCCGCCAGTTTCCTCGTGCCCACCGTCACCCTGCTGGGTGCGGCCGTCGTGGCCGTTCCGCTGTTCCGCCGCTTCCGGCTGGGAACGGTGATCGGCTACCTGGTCGCGGGCCTCCTGATCGGTCCGCAGGTGTTCGGGCTGTTCCATGATCCCGGCACCATCCTGACCATCGGCGAGCTCGGCATCGTCATGTTCCTGTTCCTGATCGGACTGGAGCTGAAGCCGTCGCGCGTCTGGTCGATGCGGCAGGACATTTTCGGGCTCGGCGCGGCCCAGATGATCGTCACCGGCGCGGTGGTCATGTGGGTGCCCTATCTGTTCGGCCGGCCGTTCAACGCCTCGCTGGTCGCCGGCCTCGGCCTCGCCCTCACCTCCACCGCCGTGATGATGCAGGTGCTGGAGGAAAAGGGCGAGGTGCATTCGCCGCACGGCGAGCGGGCCTTCGCCATTTCGATCTTCCAGGACCTCACCGTCATCCCGCTCCTGCTGCTGGTCGCCTTCCTCTCGCCCCTGCCGGCGCAGTCGGGCGAGGTCTGGTGGGTGTCCTTCGCCAAGGTGGTGGTCGCCGTCGGCGGCGTCGTGCTGGCCGGGCTCTATCTCCTGAACCCATTGTTCCGCTTTCTCGCCACCTGGGGGGCCCGCGAGATCATGGTCGCCGCCGCCCTGCTGGTGGTGGTCGGCGCGGCGGCGCTGATGACCTATGCCGGCCTGTCGATGGCGATGGGCGCGTTCCTGGCCGGCGTCTTCCTCGCCGAATCGAACTTCCGCCACCAGCTGGAGGCCGATATCGAGCCGTTCCGCGGCATTCTGATGGGCCTGTTCTTCATGTCGGTGGGCATGACCATCGACCTGCCCGTGGTGATCGCGGCCGGCTGGCGCCTCGGTTTTGCGCTCGTGCTGCTGCTCGTTCTCAAGGCGAGCGTGATGTATGCGGTGATGCGCCTGTTCCGGCACGACCATGCGCAGTCGGTCAAGGTGGCGCTGCTGATCGCCGAGGCCGGCGAGTTCGGCTTCGTGCTCTATGCCGCGGCGGTCTCGGCCGGCGTGATGACCTCCGAGCACGCTTCGCTGCTCGTCGCGCTGGTGGTGCTGTCGATGGCGGTCAATCCATTCCTCTACCGCTTCGGCGAATGGCTCATCGCCCGGCGCGACGACGGCGCGCCGGAACCCGAGGAAGATTTCAGCGACGTGCGCGGCGAGGTGCTGATCATCGGCTTCGGCCGGTTCGGCCAGGTCAATTCGCAGATGCTGCTGGCCGAGCAGGCCGAGGTGACCATCATCGACAACGATGTCGAGATGATCCAGGCGGCCGGCATGTTCGGCTTCAAGATCTATTACGGCGACGGCACGCGGCTCGACGTGCTGCGCGCCGCCGGCGCCGGACGGGCCCGGCTGATCTGCGTCTGCGTCGACAAGCGCGACGTCGCTGACCGGATCGTCGAGCTGGTCAAGGGCGAATTCCCACTCGCCAAGCTCTATGTGCGCTCGTTCGACCGGGCCCACACCATCGCCCTGCGCGCGGCCGGCGTCGACTTCGAGATCCGCGAGGTCTTCGAGAGCGCGCTCATGTTCGGCCGCGGCGCGCTGATCGAGCTCGGCGTCGATCCCGATCACGCCGACGCCGTCATGGCGGACCTGCGCAAGCGCGATGCCCAGCGGCTGGTGCTGCAGCAGCAGGACGGCATCCAGGCGGGCGACCACCTGCTGCACCAGCAGCAGGTGACGCCGGCGCCGCTGACCGAACCCGCACGCCAGGCCCGGGCGCTCAATCCGGAAGCGGAGGACGTGCTGACGGACGAAACGAGGTTTTCCGGATGACCGCCGCGGCGCCTGCCAAATTCACGCAGGGCTCGACCATGCGCCACGTCGTCGAGATGACGGTGACCGGCGCGGTCGGTCTGGTGGCGATCTTCGTCGTCGATCTCCTCAACCTCTTCTATATCGCCCGGCTCGGCGAACAGGAGCTGGCGGCGGCCATCGGCTATGCCGGCACGGTGCTGTTCTTCCTCACCTCGTTCGGCATCGGTCTGTCGATCGCCGGCACAGCGCTCGTCTCGCGCGCACTCGGCGCCGGCGACCGCCACAGGGCGCGCCGGCTCGGCACGTCGAGCCTCGTCATCATGGCGGTCGGCATGCTGATCGTCAGCCTCGGCCCGCTGCCCTTCTCGGGCTGGATCCTCGCCGCGCTCGGCGCCAGCGGCCGGACGCTGGCCATTGCCGACCGCTTTCTCTGGATGGTCATGCCAGCCACCGTCTTCCTGGGCGTCGGCATGATGTATTCGAGCATCCTGCGCGCGGCCGGCGATGCCAAGCGCGCCATGTGGGTGACGCTCATCGGCGGCATCGTCACGGCGATCGCCGACCCGATCCTGATCTTCCTGTTCGGCCTCGGCGTCGATGGCGCAGCCATCGCCTCGGTGATCTCGCGGCTCGCCATGCTGGCCATGGGCTATCACGCGGTGGTGCGGGTGCACCGGCTGACCGCCCGGGTCGATCTCGCGACGGTTCTCGGCGACGCCAGGCCACTCGCGGCGATCGCCGTGCCGGCCGTCCTGACCAATCTTGCAACGCCCGTCGGCAACAGCATCGTCACCGCCATGATCGCGCGCTATGGCGACGGCGCGGTCGCCGGCTGGGCCGTGCTCGGCCGGCTGGTGCCGGTCGCCTTCGGCGCCTTCTTCGCACTGTCCGGGGCGGTCGGCCCGATCATGGGCCAGAATGTCGGGGCGCGGCTCTATCCGCGCGTGCGCCAGACCCTGATCGACTCGCTGATCTTCATGAGCCTCTACGGCATCACCGTCTGGCTGATCCTGCTCATCGCCACGCCCTATGTGGTGCAGGCCTTCGACGCGACCGGCACGGCGGAGGCGGTGATCCGTTTCTTCTGTGTCTACGCCTCGCTCGCCTGGGCCTTCAACGGCGCGGTGTTCGTCGGCAATGCCGCCTTCAACAATCTGGGCTTTCCGACCTATTCGACCGCTCTCAACTGGGCCCGCGCGACGTTCGGCACGGTGCCCTTCGCCATGATCGGCGCATGGCTCGGCGGGCCGACCCACGGGGCGGAGGGCATCATTGCCGGCCAGTCGATCGGCGGCATCGTGTTCGGCATCATTTCCATGGTGGTCTGCTTCAAGGTCATCGACCGCGCCGCGCGCAGGCCGCCGGACGAAGAGCCGGTGCCGGCCGGCCCGCCGACAGCGCAGTCGCCATTCACCTCGGGCAAGGGTGCGACGGCGGGCGCGTGACGTGTTCCGCGCTGCGTGATTAGATGCCCCGGCAGCCCGGTGGAATCGGGCACGGGCCGAACGACAGCCGGGAACAGACCATGTTCAATCTCGCCGACATCCTGGCCCAGGCTCAGGGCAAACAGGGCTTCGATGCGCTGCTCGGCCAGTTCGGCTGGTCGCCCGACCAGGCCCAGGCCGCCATGGCGGCCCTGCTGCCGGCCTTCACCATGGGCATGAACCGGGCGACCCAGTCGCCCGCCGGGCTGGCCGACCTGATGAGCCTTTTCACCGTAAAGCCCAGCTATGCCGAGATCCTGGAGAACCCGATGACCGCGGGGCCGGCCATGATCAATGCCGGCCAGGAGGTGCTCGGCAAGCTGTTCGGCTCGCAGGCGCTGACCCAGGCCATCGCGCAGCAGGCGGCCGCCGCCAGCGGCATCGGCCAGGACATGATGGCCAAGGTCATGCCGGTCATGGCGACCCTGCTGATGGGATCGCTGCTGAAGGGCGCGATGGACGGGCAGAACCCGCTGGGTGCGCTGCTGTCAGCCATGCTCGGCCAGGGCACGGCCGGAGCGGCGAAGCCGGCGACAGATGCCATGACCGGCCTCGTCGGAGCCTTCACCAATGCGATGGGCGGGCTGATGGGTGCGAAGCCGGCTCCGGGCACCGGCGCGGGCCTGCCCGGCCTCGACCAGCTCGTCGCGCTGGCGCGCCAGCTGCAGGCGGCAAATCCGCTGCTCAACGGCAGCCTGGCCCAGGCCGCGACCGGCGCCGACGCGGAAGCCTCCGGCCCCCGCACCCTCGGCCAGCAGGCCGCCGACACCTGGACCGCCACGATGGGCCGCATGTTCGAGAGCGGCCGCGAAATCCAGGACCAGCAGCTGGCGCAACTCGAACGGCTGTTCGACCAGTTCCGGCCGAAGGCGTAGGTGCGACGGCGCAGATCGGCGGCGCGCCGGTCCGGCGGACATGAACGAAGTTTAACTCGGGCGCCCGGGTGTTCGGCCCTATGATGCCTTCGTTGCTGCGGGGGCGGCGTTCGAGGAGATACCCGATGAGGACATTTGTTGTCGCAGGCACCCTTGCGGCCATGATGGCGGCGACCGCATTTGCGCAGACGCCGGCTCCGCAGGGACAGGCTGCGCAGCCGGGCGCAAGCCAGGCCGCCGGTGCCGAGGCCGGACGGGGCCGCCGTGCGCAAATGAACCCCGAAGACCGCGCCGCCTTCCTCGATGCGCGCATTGCCGGACTGAAGGCGCTGCTGCGCCTGACGCCCGAGCAGGAGCGGCTGTGGCCGCCGGTCGAGGCGGCCCTGCGCGAATCCGCCACGCTGCGCGCCCAGCGCATGCAGCAATGGCGCGAAATGCGCATGAATCCCAATGCCGCGCAGCAGGATCCGATCCAGCGGCTGCGCGCCGCCGCCGAGCGGATGACGGAAAATGCCGCGGCGATGAAGAAGCTCGCCGACGCCGCCCAGCCGCTCTACGCCACGCTCGACGCCAATCAGAAGCGCCGCGCTGATGCGTTCCTGAACCGCGGCCGCGGCATGATGGCCGGCCGCCACGGCATGATGCATCACGAGCGCGGCATGATGCGTGGCGAAGGCGGTCCGGGCATGCATCGCGGCCCCGGTGGCGACAACCGCCAGTAAGCGGCGGCCCGAACCGATCTGTCGAGGGCCCGCGCCGCGCGCGGGCCCTGTCCTTTGGTGCTGCTCGGCCCGAAAAACGCGAACGCCTCAGGTTTGAGAGATCTTGGCAACGGTCCGTTTACCCTGATTCAAGCACAGTGGCGGCCATCCATTCGTCCCGGTTGGTGTGAGGGGTCGCCCGGCCATGATGCCTGACATGGGCTCGTTCGAGCCTGCAATGCCGCCCTGTTCGCGTAGCGTTCTGGTGGTCGACGCCGACCCGACGGCGCGCCGCCTTCTCGTGCAGGGCCTGAAGGATGCCGTGCGCACCAGCGAGGCGGCGAATGCCGACGAGGCGCTCGCGATGCTCGACCGGATGGAGCCGGCCGCCGTCGTCGCCTCGCTCGACCGCGGCGACGCCGTGTCGGCCGAGGTGATCGAGGCGCTGCGCTTCGGTGGTTATGAAGGGCCGATCCTTGCGGTCAGCGCCAGGGCGTCGCTGCAGGTTGCGGTCAAGGCCATGCGGGCCGGTGCCTGCGACATGCTGGTCACGCCGATCGCTCCGGGAGAGCTCGCCCGGCGGCTCGCCGCCCAGCTCGGCAGCGACGGCCATCTGCCGGCCCCTGCCCGGCCACCGAAGCAGCGCAGCAACGATTTCGAAGGTTTCGTCGGCCGTTCGCCGGTCATGCGCGAGGTCTATGACCAGATCCGGCGTGTCGCGGCGTCGAAGGCGCCGGTCTTCGTGACCGGCGAGAGCGGCACGGGCAAGGAGGTCACCGCGCAGGCGATCCACCAGCGCTCCGGACGACCGGCCGGCCGCTTCGTGGCGCTGAACTGCGGCGCCATCCCGCGCGATCTCATGGAAAGCGAGATCTTCGGCCATGCCAGGGGCGCGTTCACCGGCGCGACCGAGGACCGTGGCGGCGCGGCGGAGCTCGCCGACGGCGGCACGCTGTTTCTCGACGAGATCTGCGAGATGGATCTCAGCCTGCAGACCAAGCTGCTGCGCTTCATCCAGACCGGCGAGCTGCGCAGGGTCGGCGACACGCGCGTGCGCCGGGTCGACGTCCGCTTCGTCTGCGCGACCAACCGCGACCCGCTGGCCCAGGTGGTCGCCGGCCGGTTTCGCGAGGACCTCTACTACCGGCTCTGCGTGCTGCCGCTGCACCTGCCGCCGCTGCGCCAGCGCGGCGACGACGTGATGATGCTGGCCCGCGCCTTCCTGACCCGCTTCGCCGCCGAGGAAGGCCGCCAGTTCAGGGATTTCGAGCCCGCCGCGGCCGCCATCATCGCCGGCTTCGACTGGCCGGGCAATGTCCGCCAGCTGCAGAACGTCATGCGCCGGCTGGTCGTCATGCACGAGGGCACCACGGTGAGCGCGGCCATGCTGCCGCTGGCGCTCGCCCATGGCGCGCTGCAGGGCGGCGTCGAACAGCTCGCCGACAGCGCGGCGGCCTCGCTCGCGCCGGTCATCGAGCCCTTCGCCGTGCAGGAAAGGCGCATCATCGAGGGCGCGCTCGCCGCCTTCGACGGCAATCTCTCGCGGGCGGCCGCGGCGCTGGAGATCAGCCCGTCGACCATCTACCGCAAGCGCGAGAACTGGGCCCGCGAGGGCGATGCGGGCGACCCGGCGGCCACGGAGATCGAGCGCCTGCGGGCTTGAGGCCTGCCGGGCGCCCGGTAGCCAGCGCTGGAAATGCGGGTTAAACCGTAGACCATGCAGAACCGTGCCCGCATCGCCCCCGCTCTTGCCGCCGTTGCGCTGCTTGCCCTGACCACCGCCGCCGAAGCCCAGCGCGCCCGCCGCGAACCGCCGCGCCCGCGCCAGCCGACCCGCGCCGAGATCCAGACCTATCTGCGCTTTCCGGTCGGCACGCGGCTCGCCGTCGTCTCGATCAACGGCCAGCGGCCGGTCGCTCCCGACCGGCCGAGCTTCACCTTCACGGAGAGCGGCCGGCTGACCGGCTGGGGGGGCTGCAATCCCGTCAATGCCGACTATCGCCGCGGCGTCGACGACATCCGCTTCGGCCCGCTCAACTTCGTGGAGCGGCGCTGCGGCGGCGTCATCGACCGCCAGGAGCGGGCGATCTTCTGGGCCATCCAGGGCGCGAGCCACTGGCGGCCGGTGGGCCTGCGCGGCATGGTCTTCACCGGCCGGCGCGGCACGGTGACCTTCGCTCCCGCCTTCTGACCATCGCGAGAGGGGCGGCCCCTCGTCCCGACGGTCGCGGATCAGGCCTTGGCGAGCAGCATGAGCGGCGCCTCCGCGGCGACATGCAGCCCGTTCGCGTCCGGCGTCAGATGCACCCGGCGGTCGTGGAAATTGACCAGGGTCGAGCGATGGCCGATCGAAACCAGGGTCGTGTCCGGCAGCCATTCGCGCACGGTAGTGTAGAGCGCGGCTTCGCCCGGCTCGTCGATCGCTGCGGTTGCCTCGTCGAGGAACAGCCAGTCCGGCCTGCACAGCAGCGCGCGCGCCATGGCGAGGCGCTGCTGCTCGCCACCAGACAGGATCATGTGCCAGGAGGCCTCCTCGTCGAGCCTCGCCGCCAGGCCCGGCAGCTTCACCGCCTCCAGCGCCTTGACGATGTCGGCGTCGGAATAGTCGCCGCGCCCGGCCGGATAGCTGACCGCGTCGCGCAGCGTACCGATCGGGAAATAGGGACGCTGCGGCAGCAGCATGAGGCTCGCGCCCGCCGGCACCACCACCTCGCCCGAGCCATGCGGCCAGATGCCTGCCAGCGCCCGGAACAGGGTCGACTTGCCCGAGCCTGAGGGGCCGGTGACCAGCACGCGATCGCCGCGCCGGACGGTCAGGCTCGGCGCGCTCACCACCGGCTTGCCGTTCGGCAGGGTGACGGCGAGGTCGGTCAGCGTCAGGGCCTCGCCGGCCGTGCGCGTGGCGATCGCCGGCTGGGGCGGCTGCTCCACCGCCGCCACCGTCCGGTTGAAGCCGGTCAGACGGTCGATGACCGATTTGAAGTCGGCGAGCGAGCCATAGAGGTTGGTGAACAGCGAGAGCGCGTTTTCCACCCGGCCGAAGGCACCCGACGTCTGGGTCAGCGCGCCGAGCTGCACGGCGCCGGAAAAATAGGCCGGCGCCAGGATCACGAAGGGGAAGATGATCGAGGTCTGGTTCAGGAAGGCGGTGAACCAGGTCAGGCGCTTGGTGTAGCGCATGTAGTCGAACCAGTTCGTCATGATGTTGCCGAACCGGCGGCGGAGCCCGGCGCGCTCGGCCTCCTCGCCTTTCAGCAGCGCGATCTGCTCGTCGTTCTCGCGCACCCGCACCAGGCTGAAGCGGAAGTCGGCCTCGTAGCGCTGGCGCTGGAAGTTGATCGTGATCAGCGAGCGCCCGATGAGGTGGGCGAAGACGGTGCCGACGACAGCGAAGATCAGAGCGGCCCAGACGAGGTAGCCCGGGATGGCCTCCAGATTGAAGCCGGCAACCTGATATTTGAAGTTGGCCGACAGACCCCAGAGGATCAGCACGAAGGCATAGAGCGAAAGCACCGCCGAGAAGAAGCGGATCATCAGTTCGAGGGTCGTCGAGGTGAACAGGCGCACATCCTCGGCGATGCGCTGATCGGGATTGTCGGTCTGCGAGCCGGTGAGGCGCATGCGGTAGTGCACGCCCGCCGAGAGCCAATGGGAGGTGAGCTGGGCGGTCATCCAGCGGCGCCAGCGGATCTGGGCGTACTGGGTCAGATAGAGCTCGTAGACCGCCAGCACGACCCAGATGAAGGCGACGATGGTGAAGAAGCGCAGCTCGGTCCAGAAGGTCGCCTCGGCGCGTTCCTGCAGCGCCGTGTAGAAGCGATTGTTCCACTGGTTGAGCAGGACGGTGGCCAGAACCTGGGCGATGTTGATCGCAAGCAGGATGAACAGCAGGCCGTGCGCGATGTAGCGCTCCTGCATGCTGATGGTCAGGCCGAAGGGCAGGTTGATGACGCCCTTGTCGCGCGCCTCGAAATAGGGATCGGCAAGCTTGGTGATCTGCCGGATCGTGCCGAGGAAGCTGATGCCGTAGACGACGACGGCGAAGACCGCCGAGAGCAGCACGCTCGCCCGCGTCGGCAGGTAGGGCGCAAGCGCGTCGGGGAAGGCGCCGAGCTCGTTGGCGACGAGGGTCGCGACCGATGCCAGGTGCCAGACCACCAGGAAGCCGACGATCGCGCGCACCAGGGTCGCGGTCGGACGCGCCAGAAAGCTCACCGCCGCCGCAACCAGCGTCAGAATGAACAGATAGGCCGGCAGGGTGAGCGCACCGGAAAGCCAGGCGCCCGCGAGCGCGATACCGGCGAGGCCTGTGACGACGGCGATGGGCAGCATGGACGACCTCAGTCGCGGATGAGGGGAAGGGAACGGGCCGCCCGCCGGGTGGCGAGCGCGGCCTGCGGGCGCGCGCTCGCACAGGACCATGTGCGGGCGGTGAAGGAAAGAGGCGATCTCACGCGCCGGCGGCCGCAAGAGAGGCGCGCAGATCGTCCTCGGTCACCAGCCGCATGGCCTTGAGGATCTTGACCGCCTCGGTCCTGCGGCCGAGCCGCATGATCAGCACCACCGTCTCGGCATCGCCGCATTCGGGGTGCGAACAGGCGATTTCACTGACTGTAACGCCGTCGTCAGGTCCAAGTGTTAAGATCTCGCGAACGGATGCGGTCAGTCGTCGCGAGGCGTCTGACGTTTCGGGGTCGGCCCCACGGCGGTTGAAGAAGAAGCGTGCCATGAAGTGCCTTTTTACGATGAGTTATGGCCGATCCGTGGCTTTTTCCGGGGATAATCGCCAAGCATCATCACGCCGCCGTCAAGCCCGCTCGACCCTCGCCCGCTTCGATGCTAGCGAATCGACCGTGATGCCGTCGACCGGGCCGCAGGGCCTGTCGCAGCGGCATTGACACATGCCGACCAAAGTTTCGTCAACGCCAGCTTGCGCCGGCCTTCTCGCGGCGGCGAAAGCCCACAGCCCGGGTGAAGCCCAGGAGCGCCGGATGCCGCGCCTTCCGTTCCACGGCAAGCGGGGCCGCCTGATGGCCGCGACCGCGCTGGCCGTGCTGGCGGCGGGCCCGGCCCTGGCCGAGCCGCCCCGGCGCAGCCATCCCGCGCCGGCACGGGCCCGCGCCGAGACCGGCATCGCCACCCTCGGCGCTGCCTTCCAGCGCGCCTTCCGCACCAATCCCGACATTCTCGCCCAGCGCGCCGCGACGCGGGCGGCCCAGGAGGCGATCCCGCAGGCGCGCGCCGGCCTGCTGCCGCAGGTCAGCGCCACCGCCTATGCCGGCGTCCTGGCGATCCGCCAGCTGCAGGCCGGCCCGCCGACAGTGTCGCAGGGCGCCACCTACTACCAGCGCGGCGTGGCGCTGACCGCGACCCAGACGCTGTTCGACGGCTGGCGAACGCAGAACTCCGTGCTGCAGGCCCAGTCGCAGGTCGGCACCCAGCGCGAGCAGATGCGCGCCATCGAGCAGGCCGTGCTGCTCGATGTCGCCACCACCTATCTGGCGGTCGCCACCGGCCAGGCGCTGGTCGAGGTGCAGAAGCGCAATGTCGGCTTCCTGACCGAAACGCTGAACACCACGCGGACGCGGCTCGCCTCGGGTGTCGCCACCCCGACCGACGTCTCGCAGGCCGAGGCACGCCTCAGCCGCGGCCTTGCCGACCTCAGCCAGGCGGAGACGGACCTCTCGATCGCGCGCGACCGGTTCCTGCGCATCGTGGGGGCGCCGCCGGCCGCGCGGCTGAGCCCGGTCGGCGCCGTCGACCGGCTGCTGCCGCGCTCGCGGGAAAGCTCGCGCGACATTGCCGGCCGCGACAATCCGGCGGTGCTCGCGGCGATCGCCTCGGTGCGCGCGGCCGAATCCGCCGTGCGCGTCGCCCAGGGCCAGATGCTGCCCCAGGTCAGCCTGCAGGCGCAGGTCTCGCGCGACTACGGCATCGATACCCAGACGCTGCAGAACGACAATGCCCAGGTGGTCGGACGTCTGACCGTGCCGCTCTATGCCGGTGGCGCGCCGGAATCGCAGGTGCGCCAGGCGCGCGAGCTGCTCGGCCAGGCGCAGATGCAGCTCGACAGCGCCCGCGTGCAGTCGCGCTCGGCGGCCTTCGCCGGCCATGCCGCGCTCGACAATGCCAACCAGACGATCCGCGCGGCGACGGCGGAAGTGCGCGCTGCCGAAGTGACCGTCGACGGCGTGCGCAAGCAGGTGGAAGCGGGCCTGCGCACGCTGACCGATCTCCTGAACGCCCAGCAGGATTCCGTGAATGCCCGGGCGCGGCTGCTGCAGTCGCAGAGCGACCGGCTGGTGGCGTCCTACACGATCCTCGCCGCGACCGGCCGGCTCGACCTGCCGCGGCTCGGCATCAGCCAGCCGGCGGTGGCATCGCCCCAGCCGCAGTCCGACATCGGCGTGCGCTTCGACGCCTGGCGCGAGCTGCGCAACCCGACCGGCCCGGCAGGGCCGCCGAGCAGCCGCTGACGGCGGACGCCCTCAGCCGAGGGCCCCCGCCTCCGCATCCACCTTCTGCCGCCGCGAGAACATGACGATCAGCGCCGGCAGGATGACCAGGATCAGGAACGGCGCGACCAGTACGCCCCCCACCACGACATAGGCGAGCGGCTTCTGCACCTGGCTGCCGATGCCGGTCGACAGGGCCGCCGGGGTCAGGCCGACGCAGGCTGCGACACAGGTCATCATCACCGGCCGCATGCGCACCTTGCCGCATTCGATGGCCGCCGAGACCCGCTCGCGGCCCTGCGCCACCAGGCCGTTGAAATAGGTGATGACGATGATGCCCTCCATCACCGAGACGCCGATCAGCGCGATGAAGCCGATGGCCGCAGAGACGCCGAACGGCGTGCCGGTGAGGAACAGCGAGAAGACGCCGCCGACCATGGCGAGCGGAATGACGGACAGCGCGAGCAGCGTGTCGGTGAGCGAATTGAAGTTGGCGAACAGCAGGAAGGCGATGAGCAGCAGCGTCATCGGCACCACCACCTGCAGGCGGGCGATGGCGGCGAGCAGGTTTTCGAACTCGCCGGCCCATTCGATGCGCATGCCGGGCGGCAGCCTGATCTCGTTCGCAACCCGCGCCTGCGCTTCGGAAATGGTCGAGCCGAGGTCGCGGTCGCGCACGGAAAAGCGGATCGGGATATAGCGCTGCTGCTGCTCGCGATAGATGGTGGAGGCGCCCGAGACGAGGCTGACGGTCGCCACCTGGCTCAGCGGGATCTGGGTCACCGTGCCGTCGCTGTCGGCAACCCCGATCCTGAGATTCTGGATCGCCTCCGGCGACTGGCGGAACTCGGGCGCGAGGCGGACGATGATCGGGAAGCGCCGGTCGCTGCTGGGCTCGAAAAAGTCGCCGGGCGTATCGCCGCCGACCGCAGTGCGGATCGCCGTGTTGATGTCGCCGGGCGAGAGGCCGTAGCGGCCGGCCGCCAGACGGTCGACGGTGACGGCGATGGTCGGCTGGCCGAGCACGGTGAAGACGGCGAGATCGTCGATGCCGCGCACGCCGCTCAGGATCTTGCGGATCCGCTCGGCATAGTCGGTCGCTTCCGCGAGGTTGTTGCCGAACAGCTTGATGGCGTTCTCGCCCTTCACGCCGGACGCCGCCTCGGAGACATTGTCCTCGAGATATTGCGAGAAGTTGAAGTCGACGCCGGGAAACTCCTTCTGCAGAGCCGCCAGGATCTCCTCGACGAGCTTTGCCTTGTCGACGCCCGGCCGCCACTGCTCGCGCGGTTTCAGCGGCGTGAACATCTCGACATTGTTGAAGCCGGCGACCTCCGTGCCGTCGTCGGTGCGGCCCTGCTGGGAGACGACGGAGGCCACCTCCGGGAAACCGGCGACGATCCGGCGGATCCGGTTCGCGTAGATGTTGCCCTCCTCCAGCGAGATGGTCGGATGCAGCGTGGCGCGGATCCAGAGATTGCCCTCTTCGAGCTTCGGCAGGAATTCAAGGCCGAGGCTGCGGCCGGCGAGCAGGGACACCGCCAGCAGCCCGCCGGCGAACAGCAGCGTCACCGGCCGGCGGGCGACGGCGCGCTCGAGCAGCGGCTCGTAGGCCGCGCGCAGCGCGCGGACGACCGGGGTCTCGCGTTCGGACAGTTCGCCTTTGAGCAGGAAGGCGGCGATCGCCGGCGTGACGAAGAAGGCGGCGGTCAGGCCGCCTGCCAGGGCATAGGCGTAGGTCTTGGCCATGGGGCCGAAAATGTAGCCTTCGACCCCCTGCATGGTGAACAGCGGGATGAAGCTGGTGACGATGATCAGGCAGGAGAACAGGATGGCGGTGACCACCTGGTTGGAGGCGCCGAGGATCGTCTGCAGCCGGCGCCTGAGATCGGTCGGGCCATCCTCGACGAGGCCGTGCGTGCGCTTGTGGTGGCTGCGCTCGGCCAGCAGGCGGAAGATGTTCTCCGTCATGATGACGGTGGCATCGACGATGAGTCCGAAATCGATGGCGCCGACGGAGAGAAGATTGGCCGATTCCCCGCGCAGCACCATGATGGTGACGGCGAAGGCGAGCGCGAAGGGAATGGTGGCGGCCACCGTGATGGCGCAGCGCAGATTGCCGAGGAACAGCCACTGCACGAAAAAGATCAGGACGATGCCGAACAGCGCGCTGTGCAGCACGGTGGCGGTGGTGACGTCGATCAACTCCTTGCGGTCGTAGATGCGTTCGATGCGCACGCCCGGCGGCAATACGCCGCCGGCCGACAGGCGCGCCACCTCCTCCTGCACGCGCAGGATGGTAGGCATGCTCTGCTCGCCGCGGCGCATCAGCACGATGCCCTGCACGACGTCGTCGTCGTTGTTCTGGCCGGCAATGCCGAGCCGCGGCTGGTTGCCGATGGTCACCGTCGCGATGTCGCGCACGCGCACGGCCGAATGGCCGACGGTCGCGATGAAGGTGTCGTTGAGGTCGTCGATCGAGGAGATCAGGCCGACGCCGCGGACGACGCCCGACTGGACGCCGATCGACACCGTATTGCCGCCGACATTGAGATTGGCGTTCTGCAGCGCGGTCATCACCTGCGGCAGGGTGAGGCCATAGGCGAGCAGCTTGTTGAAGTCGATCGAGACGTCATAGGTCTTGTTCTTGCCGCCCCAGCCGACGACGTCGACGACGCCGGGAATGGCGCGGAAGCGGCGCTGCAGCACCCAGGTCTGCAGCGTCTTCAGATCGGTGACGCTGTAGTCGGGCGGCCCGACGATGCGATAGCGGAAGATCTCGCCGATCGGGCTCATCGGCGAGATCTGCGGCTGGGCGCCGTTCGGCAGTGGCGGCAGCAGGGACAGCTGGTTGAGCACGCGCTGGAGGGCGAGCTCGTAGGTGACGTCGTAGGTGAATTGCAGCTTGATGTCGGACAGGCCGAAGACCGAGGTGGTGCGGATCAGCTTGAGGTTCTGCAGCCCCGCCGTGACGCCCTCGATCGGAATGGTGATGTAGCGCTCGATCTCCTCGGCCGAGAGGCCCCGCCCCTGGGTGATGACGTTGACCATCGGCGGCACGGGATCGGGATAGGCCTCGATATTCAGCCGCATGAAGGTGAGCGCGCCGACGAGACACATGGCGCCGAAGGCGAGCACCATCAGCACCCGCTGTTTCAGCGCGAATTCGACAATGGCATTCATGACCGGGACCGGCTCGTCGTCATCGGCGGAAGGCCGCCGTCATCTGGTCGATGAACAGCGCGCCGCGCACCACCACCTCCTCGCCGGCCTTCAGCCCGCTGGTGATCTGCACGGTCTCGCCGCGAATGAGCCCGACGGTCACGCGGCGCAGTTCCACCGACCGGTCGGGATAGGCCACCCAGACCCGCGCCACCTCGCCCTCGTAGACGATGGCGTTGCGCGGCACGGCGGGCGAGCTGACGGGATCGCCGACCTGGATGGCGACGTTGACGAACATCTGCTGCTTCAGTTCGCGATCGGGGTTTTCCACCGTCGCGCGCACCAGCAGCCGGCGGCTCGACGCGTCGATGGCCGGCGCGACGAAGTCGAGCTTGCCGACGAAGACCCGGTCGCGGAAGGCGAGTACGCGGAACTCGATGAGCGAGCCGCGCATGACGCGCGGCGCCTCGTCCTCGCGCACATAGGCGTTGAGCCAGAGCGTATCGAGGTCGTCGATGACGAAGATCGGCTCGCCGCCGCCGCCGGCGATGAACTGGCCGGGACCGATCTTGCGCGACACGACCGTGCCTTCGATCGGCGACAGCAGCGCGACTTCCGGATCGATTCGGCGCCCCGAGCGGAACCTCTGGATGTCGGCATCGGTCTTGCCGAACAGGCGCAGGCGGTTTTCCACCGCCTCCAGCGCCGTGATCGCCGTGCGGTTGTCGGCGCGCGCGGCGTCGAGGTCGGCGCGGGCCTGGTCGACGTCGCGCTGCGGCGCCGCGCGGCCGGCGAACAGGTCCTGCTGCCGGCGGGCATTGATCTCGGCGAGCCGCAGCTGGGTCTGCGACTTGTCGAGCGCCGACATGGCCGCGATGAAATCGTTCTGCGTCTGCACCATCTCGTTGGCTTCGAGAAAGAGCAGGGGCTGGCCGCGCCTGACGATGTCGCCGGGCACCACGGCAATGCGCGTCGCCCGGCCCGAATAGGGCGAGATGACCGGCGTCGCGCTGTTCTCGTCGATGGCGAGGCGCCCCTCGGTCACCACCTGTTCGCGGAAGGTGACCTCCTGCACGGTGACGCGGCCGAATGTCGACCAGTCGGCTTCGGAGACGACGAAGCGGCCGTCGCGCGGCTTGACCCGCTCGGCGCCGCCGGCCGGAGCCGCGGCCTCGCCGCCGAACCCGAACAGGCGCGCGATGGAACCGAGATCGAAGGCGCCCGCCGCCGGCACGCCGATCGGAGCCAGAAGGGCAAGCGCCGCGGCAAGGGCCATACCGCCGACGCGCAGGATCACGCGGCGGTCACCGCGACCAGGTGTAGAAGTCTGCGTCGGATCCATGACGGCGCCTGCATTCACGACAGCTCACCGGCATCGGCGGCGGCGCGACAATAAGCATGCCACCTGACAGTTCGATTGCAAATCCGCCGGCTCAGTAACGGGCGTGAATGCGCAGGCCGAAAACATGGACGGGGCCGGCGCGGTCGCGGTTGTAGCCGGGATTGTGGACGAGCTGATAGTTCGCCGCGACGAACAGGTTCTCGCGGTAGACCGGCAGCTCGTAATAGGCCTCCATCAGCCGCTCCGAGCCGTAGCGCAGGGCGCCGTCGCCGATGATGATGCCGGTGCCGCCTGCCGCCAGGAAATCACGGTGGTAGCGGGAAAGATCGTTCTGCGCGACCGCAATGCCGGCGGAATGGCCGGGCCGGCCCCACAACTCGCCCTTGAAGCTGAGGCCGAAGGCGATCGACCGGTCGATCTGGGTGAAGGCGAAGGTCTCGGTCCGGCCGTCGCTCCAGCTCGCCCGGAAGAAGAAGCCGGCATTGTCGGCGATCTCCTGGTCGATCAGCACGCCGTAGCCCCACTTGCGATTGCCATAGCGGCGCGTGGTGGCCATCGCGTCGTCGACGGCAAGGCCGCCGGCGCCGAGCGCGAGAGCCTGCTGATAGCTGCCCATCGCCCCAAGCGAATAGAAGGCGAAGGGCTTGACCGTCCCGGGCCGGCCGAACCAGCGGTGCTGATAGGCGAGTTCGAGAATGTGGTTGACGTTGTTGGGGCGGAGCGGCAGCTCGCCGCCGTTCGGCTGCGAGGGCAGGAGCAGCGCGCCGTAGCGGATGACGAAGGCAGGATCCGGCACGATCTCGATCGCCAGCCCTTGCGTATAGCCGCGCACGTCGGCGGCGACGTCCCAGGCGCCCGGTCCCCAGAGCGACCAGTTCCAGAACTGGCGGCGCGCGTCGCCGGCATAGGCGCTCGTCTGGAAGATGTCGAGCGAGGCGAACTTGCCGGCGGTGACGACGATGCGCCGGGTCGGCACGAAGCCGGCAAGCTGGTTGAAGTCGCCCGGCCGCCATTCCGTCTCCGGACCGAGCGCGATGGTCTGGCGCAGGAACAGGCGCGCAATGGAGAGCACGCCGACACGGTTGCCCGCCTTCTGGGCGTCGCCGTTGGTGAAGCCGGCGATGCCGAGCGTCTGGCCGAGCCCGAAACCCTGGAAATATTCGGGATTGAAATAGAGTTCGCCGCCGGCCCAGGGCAGGCGCATGCCGAGATAGGCGGTGATGCTGGTCGACTGGCGGACCTGGCCGCCGGGCGGCAGGCTGTTCGGCCCGGAATAGGCGGCCCGAAAGCTCGGATAACCCTGGATGAACTCGGTCAGCTGGGCATTGAGCCTGACATTTTCCGGGACCCGCTCGCCCTCCGGCGTCGCCCAGCCCTGGCCGCGGGCGGGAACCGCCAAAAGCGACAGCAGCGGCAGCAGCGCCACTGCGCCGATCGTCCGGCGGACAATGCGCCGCGGTCGGACGGCCGGCGCCGCTGACGCGCTGCGATATCCGTTTGCCACACCCGCCTCCGCCCAACGCAACTGCAAATCATTTGCATGAGCGTGACGGAGGTCCCCCCCCAAGGTCAAATGTTTTCTCGGCTCAGGACAGTGAAAAGCCGGCGGCGGCCAGCGCTACCGGGAAGGCCGGCCCGGCCAGATAGGCATATTCGGCCGCGCGCGGCGCGTGGACCGGATCGACCCGTTTCAGCGCTTCGTCGACATGGCCGGGATGGACCATGACGAGCCCGCCGTCGGGCAGCCCGGAGAGGAACCGCGGGAACAGTTCGGCGAAGGCAGCGGCGCGCTCGAACTCATAGGCGCCGGAAAAACCCGGATTGGTGGCAAAGCCCAGCACACGGGCATCGGCGACGAGCCCGCCCGACAGGGCCGAGATGATGCGCCCCTTCAGCCCCTCCCCCGCGCCGCGGCACTGGCGCAGCCAGGCGTGCGGCGCATGCCGGCGCGCGGCATCGAGCACCAGCGGACGGATGACGGGCAGGAGGTGGACGTGCTGATGGCCGTCGATGAAATCCGGCGGCCGGCCGAACACGCCCTGGAAAGCCGCGAACTGCGCTTCGATCTCGGCGGCGAGGCGCCGTGTGTCGACGGCGCGCAGGAAACAGCGCAGCATCAGCGGGCCGAGATCGAAATAGCGCGGCAGGCCGGGGGCGGTGAGCGGCGTCAGCCCGCTGGTCAGCGTGACGTGCAGGCCGATCTGGAAGCCATCGAGGCCAAGCGCCGACAGCCGCGCCGCCTCGGCCGCGAGATCGGGCCCCGGCGTCATCACCGACGTCGCATTGAGCCGGCCGGCCGAGGCGAGCTCCCGGATCGCCGCCGATACGCCCGGGCTCAGGGCATAATCGTCGGCGCAGACGATCAGCCGCTTCATTGTTCCGATTGCTGCGCCGAAGGCGTGGCCGGCTGGTCGGCGGCAGGGCTGTCGACCGCCCGCTTCAGCAAGTGGTCGCCGATCAGATAGACCGGGCGGCCCTTCAGTTCCGACAGGATCTTGCCGACATATTCGCCGAGCACGCCGATCATCAGCAACTGCACGCCGCCGATGAACATCATGCCGACGAAGAGCGAGGGATAGCCGGGCACGCTCTCGGCGAGCAGCAGCGTCTCGACCATGATGACCAGGCCGTAGACGAGCGCCACGGTGGCCAGGACCGCGCCCAGCAGACTCGCCAGGCGCAGCGGCACGATCGAGAACGAGGTGAGCCCCTCGATCGAAAAGGCGAGCAGGCCGAAAAAGCTCCATTTCGCCTCGCCCTGCCGGCGCGGATCGGGCGTATAGGGCACGCCGATCTGGCGGAAGCCGACCCAGCTCGACAGGCCCTTGAAGAAGCGCCCGCGCTCGGGAAGGCGGCGCAGCGCCGCGGCGGCGCGCGGCGAGAGCAGGCGGAAGTCGCCGGCATCGGCCGGGATCTTCTGGCGCACCCCGGCATTGACGAGGCCATAGAAGGCATTGACGAAGAGCGTGCGCAGCCGCGGCTCGCCGTGCCGGTTCTCCTTGTAGGTGAAGACGACGTCGTAGCCGTCGTCGAGCCAGTGCGCGATCAGCTTTTCGGCGACGGCGGTGGGATGCTGGCCGTCGGCGTCCATGAACATGACGGCGCCGTAGCGGGCCTGGTCGAGCCCGGCGAGCAGGGCCGCCTCCTTGCCGAAATTGCGCGAGAACGAGACCACCTGGACGTCGGCGCCCTCGGCCTTGAGGCCGCTCGCCACCGCCAGCGTGCCGTCGCGCGAGCCGTCATCGACATAAAGCAGCTCGACGCTGAGGCCGCGCGTCTGCTTCAGCATGCGCGCCAGGGCGAGGAGCTTGGCATGGGTATGGGGCAGCGCCTCGGCCTCATTGTAAGCCGGCACCACGATAGTGAGGCCGAAAGGCTGGACTTCTGCGCCCGGGAAGGCGATCACTCGCCCGTCATTCGCGATCATCGTACTCACGGCCCCCGGCCGATCCTGGAAAGGCGGCCATGATGCACCGCATTCACAGCCGCGTGAAGGGATGCGCGCCCAAGCCGGCTGTTTCATGACGCAAAAGCGTGTAGAGCACGGCCCCATGATGAACGGCAGCCAACAGGATCGCTCGATCGTCGCGCGGCTTTACGCCTTCGCGCTGCGCGAAGCGCCGAAATTCGTGTCTTTCGGACTGGTCGGCGTCGTCAACGCGCTGGTCAACTACGTGATCACCGTCGGCCTGACCATGGCCGTGCTGGTGCCGCTGGGGCTCGGCGCCTCGGATACGGCGCTCGGCGTGATCAAGGCGGTCGGCTGGGCCGTCGCGGTGACCAATTCCTACGTGCTGAACACGCTCACCACCTTCGCCGCCGAAAGCGGCCGGCGGCTCACCTGGCCGACCTATGGCCGTTTCGTCGCCTCCGGCACCCTCGGCCTGGTGGTCGAGGTCCTGAGCTTCCTCGTGGCGGTGCGCTATCTGCCGCTGACCATCGCCGCCATCGTGCCGATCGGCTTCGCCTTCGTCACCAACTTCGCCATGACGCGGCTGATCGTCTTTCCCGGGCGCGGCCCGAAGAACGACAGGCCCGCCGGCTGACCGGCCGCCGCAGCCAAGGAGCGAAGGCCCTGGCGCGGGGCGCCCTGGCTCGGGCATGATCGTGCCGGGCGAACAGGACACGACGGTCGCATGAGCATGGAAACCCCGGCGCGCAGCTTCGCGCCCTTCGACGATGACGAGGCCGTGCGCGCCGTCATCGGCGGCTTCCTGACCCGGACGCTGCCGGCCGCCGCCTGGAGCCACCAGGCCCATCTCGCCGTCGGTCTCTGGCATGTCGAGACAGCAGGCGAACAGGCCGCCGGCGACCTGCTCGCCGAGCGGATCCGACGCTACAACGAGGCGGTCGGCACGCCGAACAACGACATGCGCGGCTACCACGACACGGTGACGCGCTACTACGCCTGGGCGGCGGCCCGCTATCTGGAGACCGTCGCCCCCCTGCCGCTGGCCGCGCGAACCAACGGTTTCGTCGAAAGCCCGTTCGGCGCGAAGCAGGGCATCTTCCATTTCTGGAGCCGCGATGTGCTGTTCTCGGCCGCGGCGCGCCGGGCCTATCTTCCGCCCGACCTGCGGCCGCTCGATGCCGCGGAACTCGGCGCCGCCATGGCCGCCCTGACCTGACCGACCATCCCAAGCCCGCCGCGAGACCTGCCATGACATCCCGCCCCGTGCCGCGCCCGCGCAGCGATTTCACCTGGTTCCACCCGATCCAGACCCGCTGGTCCGACAACGACCAGTACGGCCACGTCAACAACGTCGTCTTCTATGCCTATTTCGACACGGCGGTGAACGCCTTCCTGATCGGCGAGGCCGGCCTCGCGCCGGTCGGCGGCACCTGGCAGGGCCTGGTGGTCGACACGCGCTGCTCCTATTTCGCTCCGGCGCGCTATCCGGAGGCACTCGAGGCCGGCATAAGCTTTGCCGAACGCGGCCGGACCAGCCAGACCTACGAGATCGGCATCTTCCGCGCGGGCGAGCCGATGACCCTCGCCCACGGCCGCTTCGTCCACGTCTATGTCGACACCGCGACGGGCCGGCCGGCGGCGCTTCCCGACAGCCTCCTCGCGGCGATGGAGCGAGCCGGAAGGGGCGGCTGACGCACCGGCGGTCGCGCCAAGCAGAACCGCCAGTCATGTGCCGGCGGGTACAGGTCTTGCCGCCGCGCTTCAGCCGCAGGCCCTAACAGATCGTAACCCGGAACGCCGCCAAACCGGTCCGATCGACCAGCCAATTGCGACCTTTCCGCCACGGCAGCCACCAAATCGAGCATGTCCGGCAGGGTCGAGGCTTGCATCGCCATGCCTTATTTGCGCTAAGGATCACACTTATCGTTGTGGTTACCGATCCGCTTCATGACTCAATTCTTGGCTGGACGCATGCTCTCAAGGTTTGTTCCCGCGGCGCTTTTCGGCGCCACGACCGCGCTTGCCTGGAGCGCCGCCTGGGCCGAGACGCAGC